>DATBPR010000242.1:0-3232 GCA_036561285.1 Candidatus Limnocylindrales bacterium
CCAGTCGACCGCGTCGGCGAGCGAGGCGTCCGGCCGATCGTCGGCCATCGCGGCATTCGAAGACGTCGATCGGCGCCGGCCCGGTCGCGGACGCTCGCGTTCGGCGCGGCGGGCCGCCCGCACCAGCTCGCGCTCCTCGGCGAGGTTGACGAGGCGGAAGTACAGGCTGAACGCCCGCGCGACGACCTCGGCCCGATCCGCGTCGAGGGTCGCGAGCTCCGCAACGAGGCCGGCCCGCAGCGCCGGATCGTCACCGCGCCGGAGCCGGATCGTCGTCCGCCGGACGCGCTCGACGAGATCGAGCAGGTCACGACCGGCCTGCTCGGCGATCACCTGTCCGAGCAGCGACCCGAGGAGGCGGACCTCGGCCGCGAGGGGATCGCGCGACCGGCCGGTCCCGATCGTCGCGGGCTCCGCGCGGACGGCCGCGTTCGCGTCGCTCCCGTGGGTCCGCCGCCCGGACGCGTGCGGGCCGGTCACGCAGCCACGCTCCGGACCCGCGTGCACACCGTCTCGGCGTCACCGTTCCGCGTCCCGCCCGGACCGCTCCCGCAACCTTTCGGGCCGGATCGCCCCCCTACGCTTGTATCGTGGTGGCCATGGCGGAGCCCGACGTCGAACCGCGCGGCGGACCGGACCAGCTCGAGCAGCTCCGGTTCCTCCACGACGTGGCGCGCCTCGCGACGACCGCGCGGACGTGGGACGAGCTCCTCGAGACGGTCGTCGACGGGACCCGGGATGCCCTCCACGCGGACGTCTCCTCGCTGTACCTGCTCGATCGCGATGGAGCCTACCTGACCCTCGCGGCCACGAACGGCCTCGACCGCTATCAGATCGGCCGCGCCCGGGTGCCGTTCGGCGAGGGCGTCACGGGACGCGTCGCGGCGACCCAGACGCCCCTCGCGATCCCGGACGTCCGGTCCGACCCGCGATTCCTGTGGGTCCGCGGGATCGACCAGAAGCGGTTCGTCGCCTCGATGCTCAGCGTGCCGCTGAGCTGGAACGACCAGGTCGTCGGCGTCCTCAACGTCCAGACGGAGCAGACGCGCCTGTTCAGCGCGCCCGACATCGCCCAGCTCCAGGCGATCGCCGACCTGCTCGCCGGGATCGTCGAGAAGGGCCGCCAGCAGACCGAGGCGGAGGAGCGCCTGGAGCAGCTCCGCCAGATCGACGAGGCCCGCTCGGAGCTGATCGCCCTCGTGACCCACGAGCTGCGGACGCCGCTCGCGGTCGTGCGGGCGTACACGGAGCTCCTCGCGGACGACCCGCCGCTGGATGGCCGCGAGTCGCGCGACCCGGATCGCCGGGCCCAGCGCCAGGCCTGGCACGACGCGGCGATGGACCAGGTCGAGCGGCTGGACCGCCTCGTCGACTCGATCCTGGCCTCGGTCCGGATCGTCCCGCCGGAGGCGGCGACCGTCACGCCGACCGACGTCGAGGCGACGATCAACGAGGTGGTCGAATCGATCGGCCCGATCGTCCGCCAGCACCGGCTCGAGGTCCGCCACGGCCTCGGCCACTTCGCGCTTGCGGACGCGCCTCGGCTCCGCCAGATCCTCGAGCACCTGATCGAGAACGCGGTGAAGTACGCGCCGCCGGATACGACGATCACGATCGACCAATCGCTCGTCGAGGGCTCGGTCCGGATCGGCGTCACCGACCAGGGCCCGGGCGTCCCGGAGGAGTGGCGAGAACGGATCTTCGAGCCGTACGCCCGCCGCGAGACCCACACCGCGCGGGGCTCCGGGATCGGCCTCTATGCCGCGAAGCGCCTCGGCGAATCGATGGGGGCGCGGCTGTGGGTCGAGCCGGCCGAGCCGACCGGCGCCCGCTTCGTCCTCTCCCTGCCGGCCGCGGCCGCCGTCTAGCATGAGGTCCTGATGCTCGCCAGTCGCCCGCTCCGGATCCTCGTCGTGGACGACGACCCCGCGATGGTCGGGGCGATCACCGCGCTCGTCGGGACCGAGGGCCACCAGGTGATCACCGCGTACGACGGCCTCACCGCGGTCAAGCGGTTCCGCGAAGAGGCGCCGGATCTCGTCCTGCTCGATCTCGCGATGCCGGGCCCGGACGGGTTCACGGTCGCCGGCCAGATCCGGGCGGCCGGCCAGGCGCCGATCCTCGTCGTCTCCGGCGAGAGCGCCGAGGAGGCGAAGGTCCGGGCGCTCGGGATCGGGGCGGACGACTACCTCGTCAAGCCCTTCGGGAAGGCCGAGCTGCTGGCGCGGATCGCGGCGGTGATGCGCCGCGTCGACCGGGCGACCGCCGGCCCCGCGACCGGGCCGGTGAGCGCGGGCGAGCTCGTCCTGGAGCCGGCGCGTCACGAGGCGCGGGTCGGGGACACCGCACTGACGCTCACCCCGACGGAGTTCCGGCTGCTCGAGGCGCTCGTCCGGGCGAATGGCGACATCGTTGCCCACCATCTCCTCGCGCGGGCCGGCTGGCCGGCCGAGACGGATCCGGACCTGCTCTGGCTCAAGCCCCACCTCGCCCGGCTGCGGGCGAAGGTCGAGAGCGCCGGCGGGCCGCAGATCCTCGCGGTCCGCGGCGTGGGCTACCGGATCGAGGCGGAGTAGCGCCTCTCGGCTCTACGCGAGGGCGAGCGAGACGGCTCGATAGCCGGCGACGTCGTGCGCCTCGTCGACGCAGTCGACCCGACAGCCGCGGGCGTCGCGCCCGCCGAGCGGGTTGAAGTGGAACCAGGCGATGTCGTTGTCGGCGATCCCGGCGCGGAGGCGGCAGCCGCAGGTCGCACAGGTCACCGGCGCGCCGTGGCCGTCGCGAACCGCCAGCGGTCGGGTGATCTCGGGCTCGGACGGGTGGATCATCGGTCGGCCTTTCTCGAAGAGACGACGCAACGGCGCTCGTGACGCCGTCGGGCAGATCGTCGTCGGGGTCGTGGCTCCGGAACGTCACCGAACGCGTTGCCGATGGGTTACGGTCCGGTTGCGGGCGGTCGAGAGCGGATGAATCGGGCCGAGCGGCTCCGCGTGGCCGGGACGGAGGGTGGGTATGCCGAATCTCTCGATGAATCGGATCGATCCGTCGGCGGCGGCCGAGCTGGCTCGGGCGAACGTCCAGGAGACCTTGCCGAGCGCCGGCGTCCAGCTGCGAACGATCGGGGATCCGCAGCAGCCGACGTTCCGCAAGGCGGTCGGGCAGGGCTTCAGCGACCTGATGTCGGCGCGCGGCCGCACGATGTTCGCGGTCGTCGCCGACTGCAATGCTCCGC
>DATBPR010000243.1:0-10386 GCA_036561285.1 Candidatus Limnocylindrales bacterium
CCACGCTGGCCATGGCCGGCCGCGACGTCGCGATCCGCCACGCGGAGGCGGAGGCGCAGCAGGTCCGTCTCCACGCCGAGGCCGCCGCGGCGGCGATGAAGGTCCAGGCGGAGGCGCAGGCCGCGGCGACCCGGCTCAACGGCCAGGCCGAGGCGGACGCGATCCGGGCCCGGGGCATGGCCGAGGCGGATGCGGTGCGTGCCCGGATGGAGGCCGAGGCCGCCGGGATCGAGCGGCGGGCCGCCGCGCTCAGCCAGAACCAGGAAGCCGTGATCGCGCAGCAGATCGCCGAGAACCTGCCGGCCATCGTCGCGGCCGCGGCGTCGCCGTTCGAGCACGTGGGCAACTTCACGGTCCTGAACGGCGCCGAGGGCGTCACGGGTGCCCTGGCCCAGATCATCCAGCAGGCCGGGACGCTGTCGTCGATGGCGCGGGAGGCGCTGATGCCGCAGGCGGTCGCCAACGGCGCCGTTCGGAGCGCCAACGGCGCCAAGCCGGTCCGCGCGGGCGCGACGGTCACGCCGGCCAAGGTGGCGGCGGCCGCGCCGGCGAAGTCCGACGCTCCGACCATCGCGGCGAACGGCTCCGGTGCGGGCCGCAGGGACCGCTCGGCCGAGACGGCGTCGACGGCGTCGTCGGGAGCCGAGCACCCGGTCGAGGAGACTCCCCACTGACGTCAGACGCGTCCGACGACCCGGCGATCGCCGAGCTCGAGGACGGGGTCGCGTTCGACCTTCCGCCGGATGTCACGGCCCGGATCGAGTCGCTGGGGAGCGGATTCGTCGCCGGCCTCGTCACGGCGCCGGTCGGATCGCCCGCGTTCGGCCGTGCGATCCGCGCCATCGACGGGCTGGGCGAACGAGAGGTGGCCGCGACGACGCAGATCGCCGCCCGGTTCCAGGACCGGCCGGTCCGGGTGCTCGAGGAGGTGCTCGGCGAGCGGGCGCCCCTGACCCGGCATGTCCGTGAGCTCGAGAAGATGGCCGCGGCGATGGCCGAGCGGCTCGCCGCCCGCGGATCGCCGGACGGCGACGCCGACGAGCCGGATGACAAGGACGTGCAGGCCGCGGAGCGCGTCCGCGAGCTGATCCCCCAGCTCGACGCGGATCGGGCGCTCCTCGAGACCGACAACGCGGCGCTGGCCCAGCAGGAGCAGGCGCTCTGGCGGGAGATCGAGACCCTCCGCCAGTACGCGGCCCTCGCCGCACGGATCGACCAGCTCCTGGCCGACCACGTCGACGGGCTGCAGGCCGCGGACCCGACGCGGGCCCACGCATTGCGCGTCGACGTGCTGTTCGCCGTCCGGCGACGACGCCGGGACCTGCTGCTCCAGCTGGCGGTCGCGACCCAGGGCTACTCCGCGCTGCGCCTCATCGAACAGGACAACCTCGAGGTCATCTGGGCCCTGCGAAGTGCGACCACCACGACCGTCTCGGCCCTGCGCGCCGCGTCGCTCGCCTCCCTCGCGACGACCAATCGAGCGGAGGTGGGGCGATCCGCGTCCGATGGCAGCACGGTCGGGAGCCTCCGTCAGACCCTGACCGACATGGTGAGCGCCCTCGACGCTGTCGAGCAGCGCCGGCGGACGACGCTGGAGGTCGTGCGGCGCGACGGCCGCGGCTGACGGGCGGAAACGCCCTCGGTTCTTCCCATGATCCCGTCCTGCGGGGCGAGGTCAGATCGAAACCGTGGCGGTGCTGAACAAGCACGCGCCGATCCGGACGTCACTGCGGGATCACCGCGTCCGCACCCGCGCAAGCCCAGAGGGTGGCCTCAGTGTTCAACCAGCGACCGCCAATCCTGTATCTGCGGCCCCAGTCCACAACCGCCGTGCTGTGCGTCCCCAGACGAGCGATCTGACGATGCCCTGATCGTCCCGGATTTCGGCGTCTCCCGCCTCGCCCGGAACGATCACCCCGATGACCCATACGTCTTCGGAGCAGGGTTCCCAGTTCAGGTCGTATGCCATGTGCGCCATCGCGCCCGCGGTCGAAGAGTCGTGTGGCGCGGGGGCCATGCCGCAGCCCGAGGCCCACAGCGCAAGCACGAGAGCGGTCACCGTTCGACGCGCGGTCGCGACCCGCCGCTCAGCGATCTGTCAGCCGCCTTGTCCGTCGACCCATCGGCTCAGTAGTAGTCCGAGCAGGACAGGAAGTAGCCGCAGCGGCAGATCAGCTTGCACTTCCGCTCATCCATCGCGGCGCCGCAGTTGGCGCAGGTCAGGATCACGGTGCCGGGATCGGCCGCGGGGGCGGGGTCGTCGTCCAGCATCACGATGGGCGCGGGAGGCGGAGGTTCCGGCAGCACGAGTGAATCGGTCACCGCGCCGTCCCGGCGTGATCATGCGGCGCCAGCGCGTCGATCGAGGTCTGCAGCGCGTAGGCGACGCTCTCGTCGAGCGTCATGGCCCGGCCCTCCGCGGCGTATCGCTCGAGCTCGTCTGGCGGAATCGCGAGCCTCGTGTTCGGCCGGCTGTAGAAGTCGTACTGCTGGTCGACGAAGTCGGCCAACCCGACGCCCCCGGCCGAAGACAGCGCCCGCGCGGCGCCCCACAGCCGGGCAGCCCGCGGGACGTCGTCCTCGGCGAGCGCGATCGCGGCAAAGTCGTCCAGGCACAGGGTGATCCCCGCCACGTCGCCGTACTGGTGGAAGAGCCGGATCGCCCGGACCGCGTTCGCGAGCGCCTGGTCGATGTCCTTCGCCTTGATCAGCGCCGTGCTGACCATGTGGTGTGACCAGGCCTCCATCGTCCGGTCGCCGATTCGTCCGAAGACATCGCGGGCTTCCTCGAAGTCGTGGATGCCGCTGTCCTCGAGATCGTTGAAGTAGCGATAGTTCCCGATTCCCCACAGGGCGTTCGCACGCGCGTGCTCGTCGCCGATCTCGGTCGCGAGGTCCCGCGAACGCACCATCTGGGCATAGCCGATCCGTTCGGGATCGCCCTCCCGCGGGTTGCCGGTCACGGCGTAGCGGAAGGAGTCGTTGTAGAGCGCGTTCGCGATCTCGGCCTGGTCGCCGACCTCCTCCCAGATCCGGAGCGCCTCCGCATACGAGGGCCCCATGACCGCGAGGTCGGCCTGCCACCAGGCGACGCCGCCGAGCGCCTCCATCAGGCGGGCACGGAGGACCGGGTCGTCCCTGGACCATGACTGGTCGGCGATCGCCTGGAGCCGGCGGCGGGCCTCGGCGAGGTGGCCGCGCTTCTGCCAGTAGCGCCACATCGCGAAGGCGAGCCGGATGGCGGTCTCCCCGTCACCGGACGTCGTCGACCGGTCGAGGACCGCCCGGATGTTGTCGTGGTCGCGTTCGATGCGCCCGAGCCAGCGCCGCTGGTCGTCGCCGGACAGCCGTCGCGACGCATCCTCCGCCAGGGCGAGATAGGCGACCGTGTGGCGTCCCTCGATCGCGCCTCGCTCGCCGCTCTCGGTCAGCCGCTCCGCGGCGAACTCGCGGATCGTGTCGAGCATCCGGAAGCGGGTCGTCCCGTCGATCTCCTCCGCGCGGACGAGGCTCTGGTCGGCGAGGGACATCAGGCCGTCCAGGACGTCGAGCCCATCGAGCTCGGCCGCCGGCCCGCAGACGACCTCGGCGCCATCGAGCTCGCAGCCGCCGACGAAGACCGAGAGCCTCGCGAGGAGCCGCCGCTCCCCGGGTGAGAGCAGCTCGTGGCTCCACGCGATCGCGCCACGGAGCGTCTGCTGCCGCTCGGGCAGGTCGCGCGAGCCGGCCGAGAGGACACCGAGCTGGTGCTCGAGCCGCTCAAGGATCGCGTCCGGGGCGAGGAGCTTGACCCGGGCGGCCGCGAGCTCGATCGCGAGCGGCATCCCGTGGAGGCGGGCCGCGATCCCGGCGACCGCGGGCGCGTTCTCGTTCGTGACCCGGAAGTCCGGCCGGACCGCGACCGCCCGGGCGATGAAGAGGCGGACCGCTTCGTAGGCGGCGATCGCCACGGCGTCGACCTGGCGGGCCTCGGCCGGGAGGTTCAGCTTCTCGAGGTCGCTCAGGGCGAGGACGTCCATGGGAGCCGGCAGGCCCGGCACGGGGTATTCCTGCTCGCCGCTCACCCGGAGCGGCGCCCGGCTCGTGACGATCGCCGACAGCTCCGGGGCGGCCCGGAGGAGATCGGCGACGACCCGGCCACCCTCGATGACCTGCTCGAAGTTGTCGAGGACCAGCAGCACCTGCCGGTTCGCCAGCCAGTCGGCAAGGACGTCGCGGGCAGACCGCCCGCCGCTCTCGACGAGCCCGAGGGTCGTGAGGATCGTTGGGGCAATCAGGCCGGGGTCGCGGACCGGCTCCAGCGCGACGAACCACGTCCCGTCCTTGAAGCGATGCGACACGTTGGCCGCGAGCTGGAGCGACAGCCGCGTCTTGCCCGTGCCGCCGGGCCCGGTCAACGTCAGCAGCCGGGTCGTCCCGAGCAGTCGCTCCGCCTCCGCGAGCTCGGCCTGGCGACCGACGAAGCTCGTCAGCTGGGTCGGCAGGTTGTTCGGCCGGCGGTCGAGGGAGCGGATCGGCGGGAAGTCGGAGCGAAGGCCGTCGATGTCGAGCTGGCAGAGCCGCTCGGGCCGGAGATCCTTGAGCCGGTGCTCGCCGAGCCCGCGCAGCGTGACGCCGGCAGGCAGGTCCTCCGAGATCAGGCTCGACGTCGTCTCCGAGACCAGCACCTGACCGCCGTGTCCGGCCGCCGCGACGCGCGCCGCCCGGTTGACGTCCGGGCCGACGTACTCGCCGTCCGCGTCGAGCCGGCCGTCGCCGGTGTGGATCCCCATCCGGACGCGGATCTGGGCGTCGTCCGGCCACGGCTCGGCAGCGAGGGCCTTCTGGGCGTCGACGACGGCGGCGACCGCATCGGACGTCCGCGTGAACACGACGAGAAACCCGTCGCCCTCGGTCTTGTCCTCGATGCCGCCATGGGCCGCGACGGCGGCCCGGATCAGCTCGCGATGCCGCTGGAGGACCGCGCTCCAGCGCTCGGAATCCAGCGATTGGGCAAGCGCGGTCGAGCCCTCGATGTCGGTGAAGACGAAGGCGATCGTCCCGGTCGGCAGCACTCGGTCGCGCGGTGGTGCGTCCGTGGCCCGCGCTCCGCTCAGTGCTGGCGGGGCTCGGTCTTCGACCGCAGCCGGGCCGATAGCCCGCGAAGGATCGCCAGACCGATCGTCGGGTGGTCGAGGATCAGCCGCTCGAACTCCCAGCTCGCCAGGGCCAGGCAACGCGTCGGCTCGACGGTGACAACCTGGGCGATCCGGGGCAGGCCGTCGATGACGGACATCTCGCCGAAGAAGTCGCCGGCGCCGAGACGGGCGAGCTCCTCGCCGTCCCGGACGACGCGGACGTGGCCTTCGATCACCACGAAGAACCCGGTCCCGATCTCGCCCTGGCGGGCGATCACATGGTCCGCCGGGAAGTCCACCTCGATCGCCCGGTCGCCGATCGCCACGAGATCGTCGGGCGAGACGCCGCCGAACAGAGGGCAGGCGCCGAGCAGCTGCGTCCGGCGGTCGATGGTGAGGGTCACGGAGCCTCCTGACGGGTTCCTCGTGATGCTGCGCGTCACGCCGGGGCTGCGTCAATGATGGCGGCGAGCGGCCGCGATCGACGGACACGAACGGATACGGAACGCGTGCGATGTCATGATGCAATCCACAACGCTCGCTTGAGGGGTACGGCGCTCGATGGCCACTCGCGACGAGATCGTCGACCAGATCGCCGGGTTCGCCCTGTTCGCGGACCTGACGACACCCCAGCTCGACCGGATCGCCCACATGTTCGAGGAAGAGGTGTTCCCGGCCGGGACCCGGGTCCTCCGCCAGGGCCTGTCCGGCTCGGCGTTCCACGTGATCCTCGACGGCGAGGCGGACGTCGTCATCGACGGCCAGCAGCGGGCGACGCTTGCCCGCGGCGACTTCTTCGGGGAGATCTCGATCCTGCTCGGCGAACCGCCCGGGGCCGACATCGTGGCGTCGCGCGAGCTGCGGACGCTCGTGCTGGCAGGGCCGGCGGTCAAGGGCGCGCTGCTCGACAACCCGCCGCTGATGTACCGGATGCTCCAGGCGCAGGCGCGCCGCCTGCGGAACGCGAACCGGTGGCGGAGCTGACACCGGCCGCCGATCGCGAGCCCGACCGACCGTACCCACCGGGCGACTACCCGGTCGTCGTCGTCGGAAGTGGCCCAGGGGCGATCCAGGTCGCCTATGCCCTGGCGCGTCTCGGCATCGACCGGGCCGTCATCAGCGCGGACCCGGCGCCGGGCGGGATGTTCCGCCGCTGGCCGTTCTTCCAGCGGCTCCTGTCCTGGACGAAGCCGTACGCCCCGGTCGAGCACGACAGCCGGGCCTACGAGCGCTACGACTGGAACAGCCTCCTCGCCGACGAGCCCGCCCACCGCTCGCTGATGCCGAACCTGATGGACGGGTCCTCGTACTTCCCGTCGCGGCCCGAGATGGAGCGGAACCTCGCGGGCTTCGTCGAGGTCACCGGGACCCGGATCCGCTACGACTGTCGCTGGACCGCGACGCGGCGCGAAGAGGGACCGGACGGCGAGCGCTTCGTCCTCGAGACCGAGGATGGCGAGTACCGGGCACGGGTCGCGATCTTCGCCGTCGGCGTCGCCGAGCCGTATTCCCCGCCGACGCCGGGCATCGAGCTGACCGCCCACTACGCGGACACGCGTCCGGCCGAGACGTACGCCGGCCGCCGGATCTTCATCATGGGCAAGCAGAACTCCGGCTTCGAGCTGGCCTCCGGGCTGCTGCCGTGGGCCCGCCGGATCGTCCTCGCCTCCCCGTCGCCGGCCAAGCTGTCGGTCAACACGAAGTCGCTCGTCGGCGTCCGGGCCCGCTACGTCCAGCCGTTCGAGGACGCCGTCCTGGGCGGCGGCGTGACGATCCTCGACGCGTCCATCGGCGGGATCGAGCGGGCGGAGGGCGGCGACGGGCTGGTCATCCGGGTCCGCCCGTCGGCGGGCGGCGAGGAGATCGCGATCGAGGCGGACGAGGTCATCTCGGCAACCGGGTTCGTCACGCCCCTCCTGGACCTGCCGGACCTCGGGGTGTCCACGTTCGGCCAGAGCCGCCTGCCCGCCCAGACGCCGTACTGGGAGAGCGCGTCCGTGCCGGGCATCTTCTTCGCCGGGACGATCGGGCAGGGCTCCGCCGGACTCAAGAAGCACGGGCTGCCGGCGAACTCGGGGGCGGTCCACGGCGCGCGCTACAACGCCCGGGTGCTGGCCGCCCACGTCGCGCGGACCGTCTTCGAGGTGCCGGTCGAGCGTCCGCCGATCGCCTCGTCCGACCTCTCCGCCCGGATCCTCGCGGAGCTCGCGATGGCGCCCGAGCTGTTCCATCAGCGCGCGTACCTGGCCCGGGTGATCTCGCTGGACCCGTCGACCGGGCCGCTCGACGAGGGGATCGTGCCGCTCGCGGCCTTCGTCGACGGCGTCGGCGACGACGCGGCCACCGACGCCCTCGCGCTGACAATCGAAGCCGACGGGACCGGGACGATCTATCCCGTCCTCTACGTCCGCCGCGACGGTCGCGTCGAGGAGCGGATGATCGACCCGGATCCGCTCCAGCGGTTCGACACGCCGGCGGTCCTGGCGCGGGTCGAGGAGATCGTCGACGAGGCCCGGTCGGCCGCCGTCGGCTGAGAGGTCACGTCCCGCGCCGCCGCGCTGGCACGTTGAAGCTGCGAGTGCGACGCGACTCGGGGCACGCGACACCGGATCTGCATCGTCTGGAGGGCCTGACGGCCTGTTGGCACGTTGAAGGTGCAGATGGACCGTGATCCGGCGTCGACCAGCCGAATCCGCACGTTCTGGCACCTCCAGTGCACCAAGCCTGCAAAATTCGCGACGCCTCGGACGCGAGCGCGGTCGACTCGCACCTGGGACGCACCAGGACGCCTCGGGCCCCGGCGTCCGCGAGTGGAACCGCTCACTAGTTAGCCACGATGGGCTAATCGGTCACGAATTAGTCGTTGACGGCTAACGAGGGGTCGATTAGCCTCCCGACGTGAACGCGATCGTCCTGTTCGGGGACGTCGTCCGCTCGCGGGTCGATGCGCCGGCCGCGACGGCCTGGCTGCGGACTCTTCGCGCCGATCTCGCGGAGGCGTATCCGGAGTCCGACCGGCTCGCGCCGTTCGAGTTCACCCAGGGCGACGAGCTGCAGGGCCTCCTCGCGCCGACGGCCGATCCGACCCGCGCGATCCTCCGGGCCGCCCTGCACCCCGACCGCCTGCCGATGCGCTGGGTGGTCGTCCGCGGCGAGGTCGACCCGGGGACGGGTCCCGCCACCCAGCGCAGTGGCGCGGCGTTCATCGCGGCCCGCGAGCGACTGGCGACGGCGGTCGCGCGCCGCGAGCGGCTCGCCGCCGTCCGCGGGATCGCCTGGATCGACGACCTCCTCGACGGGACAGCCCCCCTCCTCGGCGAGCTCCTCGACGACCTCACCGATCGCCAGCGCCAGATCGGCTGGCTGATGCTCGTCGAGGGCTGCCGCCGCTCGGAGGCCGCCGAGCGTCTCGGCGTCAGCCGGGCGACGATCTCGGTCGCCGCCGACCGCGCCCATCTCGGCGAGCTCGGCGGGCTCGCCCGCGTCGTGCGGTCGTTGATCCAGCGCGATCCGGTGGCGGGAGCATGATCCCCGCCATGAGCACGGAGCCCGACCGATGACCGAGCCGGTCCTGATCCTCGCCTGGCTGGTCCTCGCTCACCTGAGCGCGGATTTCCTCTTCCAGACCGGCTCCATCGTCCGGGCGAAGTCCGGCCATGGCTCGGAGGCGCTCCGCGGGCTCCTTGCCCACGGCGCGATCGCCGCCATCTGCCTGATCCCCGTCGGGCTCGCCTATGGGGGGCCGGGCTGGGCCTTCCTCGCCGTCTCCGCCGTGCTCCACATGCTGATCGACCGGTCGAAGGTGCTCCTGACCCGGCGAAGCGCGGCAGCGGCGCTGATCGCCGCCCACGGGCGCCACGAGGGTGTCCAGGCGTCGGATCATCTCGGCCGCGCCTGGACGCCGTGGCCGGCCGGCCTGTTCGTCGCCGACCAGCTGGTCCATCTCGCGGTCCTGTTCGTCGCGTGGGCCGCGCTGCTCTCGACGGCGGCGCTCCAGCCCGGCTGGATCTCGGCGGTCAACGCCGTCATCGGCAGCTTCGATCCGGCGGCCGTCCACGACGTGATCTCGACCGTGGTGGTCATCAGTTCGCTCGCGATCGCGAACATCGTCGGCGCGGCGCTGTTCGTGGCGATTCTCGTCCGTCCCGTCGAGCAGAGCGAGGGCGAGACCCGCTGGGGCAACCGCGCCGGGCCGTCCGTCGTCGACCCGCCGCCCGCGCATCCGGAGGTGGTCGAAGCCGACCGATCCCGGCGCTGGTCGGTCCGGATCGGGCCGCTCGACGCCCGGATCGAGGCGGAGCCGGATCCTGCCACGACCGAGGCCGCCGCGGCCACGGCCGCGCGCGACGCCCTGCCACGGGCGCAGACGGCCCGGGTCGGCGCCACGATCGGCATCCTCGAACGAATCCTGATCGTCGTCTTCGTGCTCACTGGCTCCGAAGCGGCGATCGGCTTCGTGGTCGCGGCGAAGACGCTCGCCCGGTTCCGTCTCCTCGACGACCGCGACTTCGCCGAGTACTACCTGCTCGGGACGCTCGGCAGCGTGGCGGTCGCGATCATCACGGGCCTGGTCGGGCGGGCCGCCCTGGTCTCGCTGCTGTCCTGAGCCAGCGGGCTCGGGCCCGCGCCATGCGCCGGCCGCGCGTCCGGATCCGTGCCGGGTCCGCGCTCAGACCCGCGCGGCGGCAAGCGTCGCCAATCGCTCCGCGGCCGCCCGCAGCGTCTCGAGCCGCTTCGGGAACGCGAAGCGGAGCTTCGTCCGGCCGAGCTCCGGGCGCGAGAAGAACGACGAGCCGGGGACGGTCGCGACGCCGGGATCGGCGATCAGGCGGCGGGCGAAGGCGACGTCGTCCTCGTCGGTCAGGTCGCGGATGTCGGTCATCACGTAGTAGGCGCCGTCCGGGCGATGGACGCGGAACCCGGCCGCCTCGAGCGCGGGCACGAGGACGTCGCGCCGCTCGCGGTAGTCGGCGAGGAGGCGTTCGTAGTACTCGTCCGCCATCAGGAGGCCGGCGATCGATGCCGTCTGGAGCGGCGCGGCGGCGCCGACGGTCAGGAAGTCGTGCACCCGGCGGACGCCGACCGTGAGGTCCGGCGGCGCGAGCACCCAGCCGACCCGCCAGCCGGTCACCGAGTACGTCTTCGACATCGAATCGATCGCGATCGTCCGCTCCCGCATGCCCGGCAGCGTCGCCAGCGGGATGTGCTCGCCCGCGTAGACGAGGTGCTGGTAGATGTCGTCCGTGAAGGCGAGCAGGTCGTGCTCCCG
>DATBPR010000244.1:0-3670 GCA_036561285.1 Candidatus Limnocylindrales bacterium
GCCTCGACGTGATCGCGGGCGCGGTCTCCGACCCGAGTGTCCTCGCGGAAGTCCTGGCGCATCAGGCGTCACTGGCACTCGTCGCCGGTGACTACCCACGAGCCGCCCGGCTCAACCTGGAAGCGGCCGACAAGGGAGCGCAGATCTCGTTCATTTACCTCTCGTTCGCCGTCCGGGCTTTGCTCCTGCTCGGCGACGTGGAGGGTGCCCGTGTGGCCCTGGCCCGGCACTGGGCGGAGTCGCCGGGCAACCTGATCGATGACGCGCTCGGCGTCGCAGGGCAGGCCGGAATCGATGCTCTCGATGGTCATCTCGATCAGGCGATCGCCGGCTACCGCGAGGCGCTTGCCCGCCTCGATGCCATCCACATCGAATGGCTGGTTGCACTGCTCGGCTTCGAGTTCATGGCACTGGTCGGCAGCGACCATCCCGCCACCCGAGAGGCCGCGGCCCGCAGCCGGGCCATCTTTGAGCGGGTCGATGCCCGGCCCTGGCTGGACAAGCTCGACGCGCTCGAGGCCGAACGTCCTGCAGCTCCGGCCGGAGCCCGTCGCTCGACCCAGTCGGCGGCCGCCGTTCGGACGTAGGCGAAGACCGGGAACCGGACTGACCGATCGGGCCGGTCAAATCCTTCTTCGATGAAGTCTTAGCAGTCTCACCGCCTCCGAACGGGTCCGACGGCCTCGCGAGCCGGCTTGCCTGAACACGAATGCGGACGTTACGTCCGCCCGAACGCCCGTCGACTCCCGGATCCGGCTCCGAGGTTGCATAAGCCTTGCCCAAAGAACGATTTGGCAGGCGGGGAGCTCCAACGTTCCGGTGGCACTGAAGGCCGCCCCGACCGTCCGCCCGTGGCTCGGCCAACGTGGGATCATCGAGCGATGACGGCTGACGACTCCCGCGCCTACGACGTGGACGAGATCCGGGCGCACTTTCCGGCTCTATCCCTGCGCGACGATGCTGGCCAGCCGCTGGTGTTCTTCGACGGGCCCGGTGGGACGCAGGTCCCGACCGAGGTGATCGACGCGGTCAGCCGCTACTACCGCGAATCGAACGCCAACAACGGTGGTCCGTTCCTGACGAGCCAGCGAAGCGACGCGATCGTGGATCGCGCCCACGCCGCGATGGCCGAATTCATCAACGCGGCGAGCGGCAACGAGATCAAGTTCGGGGCGAACATGACCTCGCTCACGTTCCACGTGAGCCGTTCGATCGGCGCGACCCTTGAACCCGGTGACGAGATCGTCGTGACGACGCTCGACCACGAGGCGAACGTCTCGCCCTGGCGGGCGATGGCCGCGGACCGCGGAGTCACGGTCCAAACCGTCGACATCCAGCCCGAGGACGGCACGCTCGACCTCGACGACCTGGACCGGAAGCTGTCCGATCGGACCCGCCTCGTGGCGGTTGGCTACGCCTCGAACGCCCTGGGCACGATCAACCCGGTGGCCGAGATCGTCCGCCGCGCTCACGCGGTTGGCGCCCTGTCCTACGTGGATGCCGTTCATTTCGCGCCGCACGGCCCGATCGATGTCCAGGCGCTCGACACGGACTTCCTCGTCTGCTCGGCCTACAAGTTCTTCGGCCCCCACCTTGGCGCCCTGTACGGCAAACAAGCCGTCCTCGACGGCCTGCCGGCGTACAAGGTCCGGCCGGCTCATGACCGATTCGAGACGGGCACGCCCAACTTCGAAGCGATCTCGGGCACCCTTGCCGCGACCGACTACCTGGCCGGGCTCGGCGAGCGGTTCGGGGCCGACCACTCGGGCGATCCGGATTTCGTCGGCTTCAGCGGCCGGCGGCTCCAGCTGAAGGTCGCGATGCGGACGATCCGAGCCTACGAGATGGGCCTGTTCGCGCTCCTCATGGATGGCCTCGACGCCATCCCGGGCGCGCGGATCTGGGGCATCATCGACCGGACGCGCTTCGACGACCGGACCCCAACCGCCGCGGTCACGTTCGCCGGGGTCTCGCCTCGCGCGGCGTCGGAGGCGCTCGGCCGGCTCGGGATCACGACCTGGGATGGCGACTTCTATGCCCAGGGCCTGATCGAGCGACTCGGCCTGGCCGAGAGCGGCGGGGTCCTGCGGATCGGCCTGGCCCACTACAACACGCCGGCCGAGGTCGATCGTCTCGTCGGCGCCCTGGCCGAGATTACGGCGGCTGCGTCGGTGTCGGTGGCCTAGGAGACCTAGCCTCGGAGCGCCTCGACGATCGGGGCGAGGCGGTCGAGCGCCCGCGGCGTCAGGGCCGGGAACGGGCCCGTGTCGTCGGCATCGCCCGTGAAGAACGTGACGTGGCGCAGGCCCGCGGCGTGCATCTCTTGGAGCTTGGCGATGACCGCGACATCGTCGCCCGAGAGCGTACCCGCACGGGCGTCCGCGACGGGGACCTCGAGCTCGAGGCGCACATTGGCGGTCAGCGGCAGGGTGGTCGGGTCGCGGCCGGCCAGCTCGCAGGCCTCGGCCACCGCGGCCAGCGCCTCGCGAACCGTTCCGGGCCCGGTCAGGTTCTCGGTCCAGTTCACGGCATCGGCCCAGCGCGCGGCGGCGCCCAGCGTTCGGGGCCGTCCCGCGGCGACCCAGAGGGGCGGGCCGCCTAATCGGGGGCCCTGCGGCCTGGGCTTCGCCCCGGCGAGGTGGAAGAAGTCGCCTTCGAACGTGAGCGGCTCGTCCTCGCGCAGCAGCCGGGCGATGATCTCGGTCGCCTCGACGAACCGACCGACGTGCCGGAGGCTGTCGTAGCCGAGCTCCGCCCAGCGGTGGTCGGTCGGGCCGACGCCGGCGCCCAGGCCCATGACGAGCCGGCCGCCGCTGACCTCGTCGAGCGACTCGGCCATCGAGGCGATCATCGCCGGCGGCCGATAACCCGTGCACATCACGAGCGGGCCCAGCTCCACCCGGGAGGTCGCGGCGGCGATCGCCGGAAGCAGCGACCAGGGCTCCCAGAAGCCCGGCTCATCGGCGACCCAGATCGTGTCGACGCCGATCTGCTCGAGGCCGACCGCCAGCTGGTTCATGTCGGTCCAGCGTGGCGCGGGCTTGCCCGATCCTCCCCACGTCGTGACGTAGGCGCCGACGCCGAGGCGATCCTCGGGTAGCGACGCGGCCACTACCAACCCTGTGTGCCGGGCTCGCCCTTGAACGGGCCGACGACCTTCGAGGTAACCCAGCCGCCGTAGAACCGACCGGGTTGGGGCGTCGCCCGTTCGTCGCCGACCAAGGCCTCGTCGACCAGCTGCGCATAGAACGCCAGATAGTCGCGGATCGCCTCGTAGCCGGCCATCGGCGTCTGGTACGCCCAGGCCGCGTTCGGGATCGTCCGGTCGGGCAGCATGATCGACCAGTAGCTCGCCTCACCCTTCCATTCGCAGAACGAGTGGTGCTCCGTCGGCACGAGGAGGTCGGTCCGGACGTCGGCCGGCGGCAGGTAGTAGACGGGCGCGCCGGCCGTCTCGAGCACCCGGAACGCCTCGGTCGTATCGGCCACCGTGTAGCCGTCGACGATCACCCGGATCTGCTGCCCAACCCGCTCGACCCGGGGTGGCCGCGGGTAGTCCCAGACCGACTCCTGGCCCGGCCCCGGCTCGACCCGGCGCGGCGGCGGAACGGTCGCGGCGGTTATCTGATATTTGCCCATTGGAGAGCCTCCGAGGCGGTGCGCCGGACTG
>DATBPR010000245.1:0-2694 GCA_036561285.1 Candidatus Limnocylindrales bacterium
GGATCCCGGATCCAGGTCACGAGCCGAGTAACCACGGATCATCGGCCAGCAGGCCGGGGCCGCGATACGGCAGATCTCATCGCTCCGTCGACACCAACACGATCGCTCTCCGGGTATCCGGGGGGCGATCTTCGCGTCTCCGGCCGAAACGGCCGAAGGCCGATCGGATGGCGGACGATGCCCAGAACGGTAGGCCCGGCTGCCGGGCGCCGGCGGCCCGAGGGCGACTTCAGGCGGACGCGCCACCCTCGGTGATAACCGCCGGCGCGCGCGTCCGGCGCCGGACCCCCCGGCGGTCGAGGTCGTCGCGGACCACCCGGGCGGCGGCGACGAGCTCCCGATCGCGAGTGATCGTCGTCGCGAGCCAGTCGATGTAGGACGGCTCGAAGGCGGCCACCTGGCCGAGCGTGTGCCCGTGGAACTTGCCGAACGTCAGCTCGACGTCGACGGCCTGGTCGAGCGGCGGGCCGGCCGGCGGGCGGAAGTTGCGGAGGCGGGACCGGGCCAGCGGACCGGTCGGCGTGCTCGCCCGCGGCGGCTCCCGCTCGTCCAGGGGAGTCCGTGATGGAGCCTGACCGGGGAGCGGATGCGCCGAGGCGAACCGGCCCTCGGCCGATCGGAGCGGAACGTTCCGCGGCCGGAAGGTGTGCGTCGTGTCGACCCGGGCCGTGACCGGGCGCGAGGGACGGGGCCGCGGCGGACCGCCACGGCGGCTGCCCGAGCCGTTCGTCCCGCCGGCCGCTCCGTCGCCGGCGCCGTCCGCCTCGTCGCCGGCACCAGCCCAGCGCCGCCGCGCCCCGCCTTCCCGGGTCAGCGCCGCGTAGGCCTCGTTGATCTCGGCCATCCGCCGCGTCGCGACCCGTGATGCGGCGGGATCGTCTCCGATCAGGTCCGGATGGTGCTGCCGGGCGAGCCGCCGCCAGGCCGCCTTGACCTGGGTGGGGGTCGCCCCGGGCTCGATGCCGAGGACGTCGTGCGGATCGCGCTTCGCCACGCACCGATGATATCGGCGCGGACGCCCGGAACCCGATCGAGTCCACCGGTCCCCGCGACACCGCCCGGCGCGCTTGACAGCGTCCGTCGCGGGCCGTCCCATTGCATCGTGCCGACTCTTCGCCGCGCGGGCCTGGTCGCCGCCATCGCCGCCGCGCCGCTCGCGCTGGCCTACCGCTTCGCCGTGCTCTATCGGCTCCGGGCGGGCTTCCCGACGCCGCGGCCGCCGCAGATCTCGCCCGCCGAGCTCGGCCTGCCGTTCGAGGCCGTCGACGTTCCCTCCGGCGAGCTGACCCTGCCGGGCTGGTTCATCCCCGCCCGGGATGGTGCCGGCGGGCCTGGGGTGGCCCTGATCCACGGGTGGGAGTCGGCCCGCGACCGGCTCCTGCCGATGGCCCAGTTCCTCCGCGCCGCCGGCTATCACTGCCTCGTCATCGACGTCCGCGGCCACGGAGCCAACCGGGCCGAGAGCCTGCCGATCACCGCCGGCGAGTTCGGATCGGACGCGCTGGCCGCCTTCCGCGCCCTGATCGCCCGGCCGGAGGTCACGATCGGCGCCGTCGCCGGCCACTCGATGGGGGCGATCGGGGCAATCCTTGCCGCGGCGGAGGATCCGCGCGTCGCGGCCGTCGTGGCGACGTCGGCTCCGGCGGACCCATGGCGCCTGACCCGCCAGACGTTCCGGCTGGCCCGTCTCCCCTTCCCCGGCTTCGTCGCCTGGCCGCTCGCCTGGCTGACGACCCGCGTCTACCTCCGCCCGCGCGGCCACCACGTCGCCGAGATCTCCGCGAGCGCCGCCCTCCGGATGATCGACCGGCCGATCCTGCTCGCCCACGGCTCCGACGACGTCGTCGTCCCGATCGGCCATCTCCAGCGACTCGCCGGCGTCGCGTCTGCGGCGGGTCATCCGGTCGAGACATTGACCGTGGATGGCGGCCAGCACTCGTGGCTCTACGAGTTCCCCGAGTACCGCTCGACCGTCGCCGCGTTCCTGAGCCGGGTCCTCGGCGGCCCGTACGCACCGGAGGACGCCGCGGCCCGGGCGGTCGCGGTCGACGCCCATCGCCTGCCCGACACGCCGCGGCCGCCCACCGCGGTCGAGCGCGAGCCGGGCGGCTTCCGGTCGCTCGTCGGCTTGATCGGCCCCCTCGGTCCCGCACCCCAGGCGGCCGACGACCCGGGCGCGGTCGACGAGGTCGTCCGGACGATTCCGGCGCCGGCGCGTGGACGCGAGACGGCCCGGCCGGTCGCCTCCGAGATCGGCTCCTGATGGACCCACGGGGGATGTCCGTCTGGGAGGCGGTCGATACGAAGCGGGTGATCCGCCAGTTCAGCGACCGCCCGATCGAGCCCGAGGATCTCGTCCGGATCCTCAACGCCGGCCGTCGCGCCGCGAGCTCGAAGAACCTCCAGCGCTGGCAGTTCATCGTCTGCCGCGATCGCGACCATCTCGCCGAGCTCGCGAAGGTCGGGCCGTGGGCCGGGCATCTCGCCGGCGCGGCCGTGGCGGTGGCCCTGGTGACGCCGGACCCGAAGACCGCGGACAGTCCCCTCTCGGTGATGTTCGACCTCGGGATGGCCGCCGGCAACATGATGCTGGTCGCCTGGGAGCTCGGGATCGGGAGCGTGCCGGCGACGGTCTACGAGCACGATCTGGCGCGGGAGCTCCTCGGCTACCCCGAGGACCACCACTGCGAGTAC
>DATBPR010000246.1:0-3652 GCA_036561285.1 Candidatus Limnocylindrales bacterium
CACGGACTGGCCGGCGCTCGGTCGAGCCGCCGCGACGCCTGCCTGATGCGGCTATTGCCATCGCCTGGCACCTGGTCATGGTCGAACGGGCGGCGCCGGGCGGCCGGCTCGGGCCGGACGACAGGCCATCAGCTGAGCGGCGGCAGCTCCTGCGGGTCGGTCTGGGCGCCCGCGAACAGGTCGCCGACGTCCTCGACCCGCTCCACGATCGTGCGGACGGTCCAGCGGTTCGGCCGCAGCTGTGGGTCGTCGAGCTCGTCCCAGGTGATCGGCGCGGAGACGGGCGCCCCGGCCGCCGGCCGGACCGAGTACGGCGCGACGAGCGTCTTGATCGGCTGGTTCTGGGTGTAGTCGAGCCGCGCCTTCCCGCCGCGGGCGCCCTTCGCCCACTCCCACGAGACCAGGTCCGGGACCGTCGCGCCGATCGCCCGGCTCAGCCCCTCGACCCAGTCGCTCGTCTCGGAGAACGAGTACTTCGGCTCGATCGGGATCCAGGCCTGGATCCCGCGCTGGCCGGTGACCTTCGGGTAGCCGCGGACTCCGAGGTGCTCGAGGGCGGTCCGATACAGGCGGGCGAGCACCAGCGTCTCGTCCCAGGTCGTCTTCGTGCCCGGGTCGATGTCGATCAGGGCGAAGGTCGGCGCGAACGGCTGCTCGAGCCGCGACGTCCAGGCATGGACCTCGAACGCCGCCTGGTTGCCGAGCCAGCACAGCGTCGCGACCCGGTCGGCGATGACGTGCTGGTTCGCCTTCCGCTCCTCGACCCCGACCTCCTTCCAGCGCCGGATCCAGGACGGAACAGTGTCCGGGGTGTCCTTCTGCCAGAACCCCGGGCCGTCGGCGCCGTTCGGGAAGCGGTGGAGGTTGAGCGGCCGCTCCGAGAGATGCGGCAAGAGGGCGGGCGCGATCCGGGCGAAGTAGCGGACGAGATCGCGCTTCGTGACCGGCTGGTCGCCGGCGATCGACGGGTGCGGCGGGAACAAGACCTTGTCGAGGTTCGTGAGCTTCAGGTCCTCGCCGCGCGTGCCCCCGACGCGCCAGACGCCCTCGGCCGGCATCGACGCCAGCGACGTGAGCTCGTCGGCCGACGCGGTCCACGGCAGCCCGCCCGGTCCCTCGGTCCGGGGCGCGGCCGCGGCCCTGGTCTTCGTCGATCCCTTCTGCATCACGGAATCGTCTCCCGGATCGGCCGATCCTGTCGACCGCGAGCGTCCGCCGGCCTTCGCCCGCGACCGCGCCGGCGTCGGCGGCGTCTCGGGCTCCGCCGGCACCTCGGCCTCCGCATCGGCGACCGCTCGCGCCGACGACACCGCCTCCTCGCGGATGACGGACTGCGGGTCGCGGCCCGCCTCGACCCCCTTGAACGACGTCTGCCGGACGTGCCCGTCCCGGGTCCAGCCGCCGAGCTCCGCCCGGATGACGAGCTCCGGCCGGATCCAGGTGATGCCGTTGAGGTCACCACCCCAGCGGCCCCGCCAGTCGCGCGGTGGCGGCGGGTCGAACGGCGGCGTGTCGGTGGCGAGCGGCTCCATCACGGCGAGCAGCCGCTTCCGGGTCGCCGCGGTGAACCCGGACCCGACCTTGCCGGCGAACCGCAGCTTGCCGTCCTCGTAGACCCCGACCGCGACCGCGCCGAGGTCTCGGGCGTTCCCTTCCCCCGGCGTCCAGCCGCCGACGACGAGCTCCTGCTCGGGACGGACCTTCAGCTTCAGCCACGCGGGCGTCCGGCGGCCGGGCTCGTAGCGCGATCGGCGGAGCTTGGCGACGACGCCTTCGAGCTGGTTCTGACGGGCGGCCTCCATGAACGCCTCTCCCTCGCCGACGACGTGCGACGCGTAGCGCACCCGGTTCGACTCCTTCAGCACCGAGCGGAGCAGCCGCTTCCGGTCCTCGAGCGGGACGCCGAGCAGCGACCGCCCGTCGAGGTAGAGCAGGTCGAAGACCTGGTAGACGAGTGGTCCCCCGCCCGGCCCCCCGTCGCCGGTCGCGGGCTTCGCGCCGCGTCGCCCCGCGCCACCGGAGCCGGTGCGTCGCTCGCTGATCCGCTCCTGGAGGAGCGAGAAGTCCGGCCGTCCGTCCTCGTCGAGCGCGACCACCTCGCCGTCGACGATCGCCTGCTTGGCCTCGATCCAGGTCGGTGGCGTGAGGAGGCTCGGGAAGTACGTCTCGCCGTCCTTCAGGCTCCGCGTCCAGAGCTTGACCTTCCCGTCGCGGACGACCGCGAGGAGGCGATACCCGTCCCACTTGATCTCGAACAGCCAGTCCGGGTCGCTGAAGGGCTTCGACGCGAGCGTCGCGAGCATCGGCTCGATCCGGTCGGGCATCGCCCGCTCCACGGCGCCGGCAAGGTCGATCTGGGCGACCGCGGCGGGTTGCTCGCTGACCCAGAGCGCGTCCCGGTTCGCCTGGACCTCGTCGTTGGTCCGGCCGGTCTTGACACTCTGCGGGTGGTTCTCGGCGTCCCAGCCGGCGACCGCGTCGGCGTCGCGCTTCTTGATCAGAAGCCACTGCTCCGAGTCGTCCTCGAACGCCGTCGACGGGGCGCTGCCGGGCCGGCGGCTCGTCCGGACGATCGTGAACCGGCCGCGGTTCTTCCGGCCGTGGAGGACGAACTTCAGCTCGCCGTCGTCGATCGCCTTCGCAGGTTCCGGCGTCTCGGCCTCGGGCTCCCAGGTGCCCCAGTCCCAGACGATCACGTCTCCGGCCCCGTATTGCTTCTTCGGGATCACGCCCTCGAAGTCGAAGTACTCGATCGGATGGTCCTCGACGTGGACTGCCATCCGGCGGACCGAGGGATCCTGGGTCAGGCCCTTCGGCACCGCCCAGCTGACGAGGACGCCCTCGATCTCCAGGCGGAAGTCGTAGTGAAGCCGGGTGGCCCGGTGGCGCTGGATCACGAAGCGGCCGGTGCCGCCGGGCGCGGGCGACGTCCCGGCCGGCTCCGGCGTCAGCCCGAAGTCGCGCTTGCGGTGGTACTGGTCCAGCGGCATCGCCGCCGCCCGTCAGGCGGTCTTGCGCTTCCGCTTCGGCGCGGCGCTCTCGGCCTCGGCCTCGTCCTCGGCGTGCGCCGCGCGCTTGTCGGCCGCCGGCTTCTCGGCGGCCTTGCCCTCGCGAGCCTTCTTCGCCTCGGCCACGCTGACCGGCTTCTCGCCGGCGCGGGCGGCCTTCGCCGCGTTGACCGACGCCTCGAGCGCGGCCATGAGGTCGACCAGCTTGCCGGTGTCCTCGGCGGGCTCCGGCGTCTTGACCTCGTGGCCCTCGATCTTCGATTCGATGACCTGCATCAGCGCATCGCGATACTCGTCCTTGTACTGCGACGGATCGAATTCGGCGGTCATCGCCGAGACGAGCTGGCGGGCCATCGCGAGCTCGGCGGGCTTGAAGTCGTACTCCTCGTCGGGCAGGTCGAGCTCGCTCGTCGCCCGGACCTCGTCGGGCCAGTGGAGCGTCGTCAGGAGCATCGTCTCGGCGAACGGGTCGAGCGCGGCGAGCGCCTCGCGGTCCTTGATCACGACCTTGCAGATCGCCGTCAGGCCCTCCTCCTGGAGGACCGAACGGAGCAGGTAGAACGGCTTCCGGCCGATCTTGTCCGGCTCGACGTAGTAGGCCTGCTTCACGAAGCGGGTGTTCGAGTCCTCGTCGTCGGTCTTGG
>DATBPR010000247.1:0-1534 GCA_036561285.1 Candidatus Limnocylindrales bacterium
GGATCCGCGCGCCGAGCGAGTTGAACTTCTCGGGATACTTCAGGAACTCGACGACTTCCTGGAGCTCGGTCTTCGCCTCGTCCACGCCGGCGACGTCGGCGAACGTCACGACGGTCTTGTTGCCGAGGAACATCCGGGCCCGGCTCTTCCCGAAGCTGAGGGCCTGGTTGTTGGTGCCCTGGGCCTGGCGCATCATGAAGAAGATGAACCCGCCGATGATCAGGATCGGCAGGAGCCCCGTGATCAGGATGCTGATCCAGCCGTTGTCCGGGGCGGGCTTGGCGCCGAAGACCGGGATCGGCACCTTGGTCTCCGCGGCCGCGGTCTTCATGTCATCGAGGACCTGGTTCGCGAGCAGACCGGGAACGACGACGGTGTACTTCGCGCCACCGTCCTTCGGGGTGACGGTCAGCGACGAGCCTTCCTGCTCGACCTGCGTCACGCTGCCGGCGGCAACGTTGTCGAGGAACTTCGAATAGGCGACGTCGGGGGACGTGGTCGTCTGGTTCAGAACCGTGAACACGACGGCGAGGGCGACGACCACGAGGGCCAGCATCACCACGCCGTTGCGGAAGAACCTGGAATTCAACAGAGCCTCCGGGGATCCGTGGCGCCGCCGCGCGGCGACCAGCCGGTCGAGTATAGCGTCGCATCGTGACGGTCCCATGAGACGGAGGTCCCGTGCTTGACGCCTTCATCAGGGGATTCGCAGCGACCTGCCGGGCGGATGTCTGCCGCACGAACCTGCCACGAACTGGATGACGCCCGGTCCACGCCACCAAGGGGCCTGCCGGGCGTCCGGGTCAGGGCGAGGTGGTAGCGGAGGGCGGATTCGAACCACCGACCAAGGGCTTATGAGTCCCCTGCTCTACCACTGAGCTACTCCGCCGAGGCGGCGGATTCTAGCGTCCTGCCCGCGATCAGCGCCAGCGGCGTCGCGACCGAGTCAGCCCGGCGCAGCCTGCCTCGCGCGCAGCTGCGCCGCGGCCGCCTGGACGGCCCGGATGATCGGCTGGTAGCCCGTGCACCGGCAGAGGTTGCCGGCCAGGGCGTCCTGGATCGCCTCCTCGGACGGATCGGGGTCGTCTTCCAGGAGGGCGGCAGCCGACACGAGCATGCCCGGCGTGCAGAACCCGCACTGGATCCCACCGCCCTCGATGAACGCCCGCTGGAGCGGATGGAGCTCGTCGCCCGGCCCGGCGAGTCCCTCCACGGTCGTGATCCGCCGGCCGGCCGCCTGGAGCGCGAGGTAGGAGCACGAGTTCACAGGCCGGCCGTCGATCAGGACCATGCAGGCGCCGCACTCGGAGTCGTCGCAGCCTTCCTTCGTCCCGGTCCGGCCGAGATCCTCGCGCAGGACCCGGAGGAGGGTTCGGCCCGGATCGGTGACCGACGCAGACAGCGGCACGCCGTCGACGACGAGCTCGAGGACCTCGCCCACCGTCAGACCTCCTGCCCGTAGGCCCAGCGCGAGGCCGGGACCGGGATGGTCTCGCCGCGAGCCCGGGCGAGGGCGGCGGCCACTGCCCGAACG
>DATBPR010000248.1:0-5277 GCA_036561285.1 Candidatus Limnocylindrales bacterium
GTTGCTCACGGTAGCGCTAACATTGCTGATCTCGCTGCTCGGCGGGTACGCCTTTGCCCGGTTCCGCTTCCCCGGCAAGAACGCGCTCTTCCTGGCCACCCTGGCGATCCTGATGGTTCCGTACGCGACGCTGCTGATCCCGATGTACGTCCTGCTGAAGACGATCGGGCTCCAGAACTCGCAGCTCGGGCTCGCCCTCGTGCTGGCGGTCTTCCAGCTGCCATTCGCCGTCTTCATGATGCGGATCTCGTTCGACGCGGTCCCGCGCGAGCTCGAGGAGTCGGCCGTGGTCGACGGAGCGGGAAGCTTCGAGGTCCTGCGCCGAATCATGCTGCCGGCGGTCCGGCCCGGCCTGATCACGGTGGCCCTGTTTGCCTTTCTGGCGGCCTGGAACGACTTCATCGCCCCGTTGATCCTGCTCAGCGACGACAAGAAGGCCACCCTGCCACTCGCCATCGCGACCCTGCGCCAGCAGACGATGGGCGTGATCGACTACGGAGCCACCGAAGCGGGTGTCGTCGCGATGGCCGTGCCCTGCCTGATCCTGTTCATCCTGCTCCAGCGCCACTACGTCCGGGGGTTCATGTCGGGGGCGATCAAGGGATGAGGTCCGCCGGGCTCGTGCGGACGTCGCAATACGTCCTGACGGGCGGGATCGCGGTGCTCTTCCTGTTCCCTCTCGTGTGGAGCGCGGTCGCGTCGGTCAGCGCTCAGCCCGGGACAGCGCAGGCGCGGGGAATCGGCCTGCAGAACTACGCGACGCTGTTCAGCTACGGCGCCGGGCTCGGGACCTACCTGCTGAACAGCATCATCATCTCGAGCATCACGGTCGTGCTGACGCTCGGTGTGTCGATCCTCGGCGGGTACGCGTTCGCCCGGTTCCGGTTTCCGGGCCACGACGTGCTCTTCCTGCTGACCATCGCGATCCTCATGGTCCCGTACGGCACGCTGCTGATCCCGATGTATGTCCTGCTCCATGCCATCGGGCTGCAGAACTCGCTGCTCGGAGTCGGCCTCGTGCTGACCCTGTTCCAGCTGCCCTTCGCGATCTTCATGATGCGGATCTCGTTCGGGGCGGTGCCGCGCGAGCTCGAGGAGTCGGCCCTGGTCGACGGCGCCGGGAGCTTCGCGGTGCTCCGCCGGATCTTCCTGCCGGCCGTCCGGCCCGGGGTCATCACCGTCGGGCTGTTCGCATTCCTCGCGGCGTGGAACGACTTCGTCACCCCGCTGATCCTGATCAGCAGCGACAAGCAGTCACCGCTGCCGCTGGCGATCGCCAGCCTCCGCCAGCAGACCTCGTTCACGATCGACTACGGCGCGACCGAGGCCGGCGTGGTCGTCATGGCCGTGCCGTGCCTGATCCTGTTCATCCTCCTCCAGCGCCACTACGTCCGCGGATTCATGTCCGGCGCGATCAAGGGCTGACATGGACCCCATCCGTCACCGGGAGGCAGCGTGTCGATGAGCTCGGTCATGGACGACCTCGAGGTCTGGTTCGTCACGGGCAGCCAGCACCTCTACGGGCCCGAGGTCCTCGAGCAGGTCGCCGCCGACGCCCGGGTCATCGCCGGCTGCCTCGAGGAGCGCCCCGAGGTGCCCGTCCGCGTCGTCGCGAAGCCCGTCGTCTCGACGCCGGAGGCGATCGCGGGCACGCTCCGCGAGGCCGACCAATCGGCGGGCTGCGTCGGGGTCATCGCCTGGATGCACACCTTCTCGCCGGCCAAGATGTGGATCGCCGGTCTGACCGAGCTCCGCAAGCCGCTGGCCCATCTCCACACCCAGTTCAACCGCGATCTGCCGTGGTCCTCGATCGACATGGACTTCATGAACCTGAACCAGTCGGCCCACGGCGACCGGGAGTTCGCGTTCATCCAGACCCGCCTGCGACGGACCCGGAAGACGATCGTCGGCCACTGGGAGGATCCGATCGTCGCGGGCAAGCTCGGGTCGTGGTCCCGAGCCGCGGTCGGCTGGCACGAGTCGCACCGGCTCCGGATCGCCCGCTTCGGCGACAACATGCGCGAGGTCGCGGTCACCGAGGGCGACAAGGTCGAGGCCCAGGCACGGCTCGGGTTCTCGGTCAACGGCTTCGGCGTCGCGGACCTCGTCGCGGCCGTCGAGAGCGTCCCTGACGGCAACGTCGACGAGCTCGTCGGGGCGTACGAGGGGAGCTATGACGTCGCGCCGGCGCTCCGCCGGGGCGGCGACCGGCACGACGAGCTGCGAACGGCGGCCCGGATCGAGGCCGGCCTCCGCTGTTTCCTCGGCGACGGCGGCTACGGCGCGTTCACCGACACGTTCGAGGACCTCGGGACGCTTCGCCAGCTGCCCGGGATCGGCGTCCAGCGGCTGATGGCGGACGGCTTCGGGTTCGGGGCGGAGGGCGACTGGAAGGCGGCGGCGCTCGTCCGGATCCTGAAGGTCATGGGCGAGGGCCTGCCGGGCGGCACCTCGTTCATGGAGGACTACACGTACCACCTCGGCGGCCCGGTCCCGGAGGTCCTCGGCGCGCACATGCTCGAGGTCTGCCCGTCGATCGCCGGCGGCCGGCCGTCGTGCGAGATCCATCCGCTGTCGATCGGCGGAAAGAACGACCCGGTCCGGCTCGTGTTCGACGCCGCGCCCGGCCCGGCGGTGGTCCTGGGCCTCGCGGATCTCGGGGACCGCTTCCGGCTGATCGCCAACGCGGTCGAGGTCGTCGAGCCGGACGCGCCCCTGCCGAAGCTGCCCGTCGCCCGGGCGGTCTGGCGCCCGCAACCCGATCTCGCGACGGCGGCCGAGGCGTGGCTGACCGCCGGCGGGCCGCACCACACGGCGCTCACGACTTCGCTCGGGCTCGACGTGATCCACGACTTCGCGGAGATCGCCGGGACGGAGCTCGTCGCCATCGAAGGCTCCACGACCAACCGCTCGTTCGCGAACGAGCTCCGCTGGAATCAGGCGTACTTCTTCCTGAACCGCGGGACGTAGTGGCCGTCTCCACCACGCGCGCAGGTCCCGTCCACCCCAGCCCCGGCGCGATCGGCACGCTGCGTCCGCTCGCCCTCGGCGACGCCGCCATCACGGGCGGGTTCTGGGCGGAGCGGCTCCGCCGGAACCGCGAGCGGACGATCCCCCACGGGTTCGCCCAGCTCGATCGGGCCGGCAACTTCCACGACCTCCGGCTGGCCGCCGGGGCCTCGGGCAGCTACCAGGCCCTCGGGCTCATGTTCGGGGCGCCGTTCCCGTTCCTCGATTCCGACGTCTACAAGTGGCTCGAGGCCGCCGGCTGGGAGCTCGGACGGGCGGAGTCGGACGAGCTGCGCTCGCAGGCCGACCTCGCGATCGAGCTCGTCGCGAAGGCCCAGCGGCCCGACGGCTACCTCAACACGTTCGTCCAGGTCCTCGCCCCGGGCACGGAGTACCGCGACCTGAAGTGGGGCCACGAGCTGTACTGCGTCGGCCACCTGATCCAGGCCGCCGTCGCCTGGAAGCGGGCCCTTGGCGACGACCGCCTCCTCGAGATCGCGTCGCACGCCGCGGCACACGCCGAGGCCGCCCTCGGACCGGGTGCGCGCGAGGCGGTCGACGGTCATCCCGAGATCGAGATGGCCCTCGTCGAGCTGTACCGCACGACGGGCGAGCGGCGACACCTGGAGACCGCGGCCTCGTTCCTCGACCGGCGCGGGCACGGGCTGCTGGGATCCGACCGGTTCGGGGCGGCCTACTGGCAGGACCACGCGACCGTCCGCGACGCGCGGACCGTCGCCGGCCACGCCGTCCGCCAGCTGTACCTCGACTGCGGCGCGGTCGACGTCGCGACCGAGCTGGGAGACGACGAGCTGCTCGCGTCGGTGCGACACCGCTGGGACGACCTCGTGGCAACCCGGATGTACCTGACCGGCGGCGTCGGCAGCCGCCACCGGGACGAGTCGTTCGGCGATCCGTACGAGCTGCCGCCCGACCAGGCGTACACCGAGACCTGCGCCGCGATCGCGAGCGTGATGCTCGCCTGGCGACTGCTGCTGGCCACGGGCGACCCGCGCGCCGCGGACCTGATCGAGCGGACCATCCTCAATGGCGTCCTGTCCGGGCTCGGGCAGGACGGGACCTCGTTCTTCTATGTGAACCCGCTCCAGCGGCGGACGGTCCGGGCGGCCGCCGATCCGCACGCGGGCGAGCGGCAGACCTGGTATCCCTGCGCCTGCTGCCCGCCGAACCTGATGCGGACCCTCGCATCGTGGGAGCAGCTCCTCGCGACGACCGATGCCGGCGGCGTCCAGGTCCAGCAGTACGCCGACGCGACCATCCGCGCCGACGTCGCGGGCGGCGAGGTCAGGCTGGCCACCGGGACCGCCTGGCCGTGGGACGGCCGCGTCGTGGTCGAGGTCGTCGAGACGCCGGACGCGCCGTGGACGCTGACGTTGCGCCGTCCCGCGTGGGCCACCGACGCGACGATCACGTGGCCCGGCGGAGACGCGACGCCCGTGCCGGCCGGCGAGGCCTCGCCGTCACGGAGCGCGACGTGGCAGGCCGGCGACCGCGTCGTCCTCGAGACCGGGATGGGCCCGCGCCTGACCGCCCCGCACCCGCGGATCGACGCGCTCCGCGACACGCTGGCCATCGAGCGAGGTCCGCTGGTCTACTGCCTGGAGACCGCCGACCTCCCCGCCGACGTGGTTCTCGAAGACATCCGGATCGCCCCTGACACGACGCTCGCCGACGAGGACCGCTCAGAGCTCGCGGGCGGTGTCGTCGGAGTGTCCGCGGCGGGTGTCGCGCGGCCCGCGGGCCAGGGCCTCGATCCCGCGGCGACCCCGGTCAGGCTGCGAGCGATCCCCTACCACCTCTGGGCGAACCGGGAGCCGGCAGGGATGCGCGTCTGGATCCCGCGGGACCGCGGCGCCACGGGCGAGGGCGGCTAGCTCCGGTCGGCCGGCGGCGGCGCCGTCGATTCCCGGACGATCAGCGATGGCGCGATCACCTCGACCCGCGGCTCGCCGGTCGGGCGGCCGTTCCGGGCGGCGTCGATCGCCATCTCGACTCCGGCATGGACGATCTCCCGGGTCGGCATCCGGAGCGTCGTCAGCGGCGGGATCGTGTGGGTCGCGAGGAAGATGTCGTCGAAGCCGACGACCGAGAGGTCGCGCGGCACGGAGCGGCCCATCGCGTACGCCGCATAGAGGACGCCGACGGCGAGGGTGTCCGTCGAGGTGACGACCGCGGTCGGCGGCTCGTCGAGCGCGAGGAGCGATCGAAGGGCCTCGTCGCCGCCGGCCGGCGTGTTCGGCACCTCCC
>DATBPR010000249.1:0-11941 GCA_036561285.1 Candidatus Limnocylindrales bacterium
ACGAAGTACGGCTGGACGGTCCGCTTGATCGTCTCGACGACCTCCGGGTCCGCCTCGTGGACGAGATCGCGCACGTGCCGGAAGATCGTCTGCTGCCAGTCCGGGAGGGCGTCGATGTAGGCGTCGACGCGGGGATCCATCTCGTAGCCCATGGCCGCCACGATAGCCGGTCGGCGGCAGCGGGCGGTTCCGGCGCGACGGGTCTACGATTCGGGGATGCAGCCTTGGTTCGGACTCCACCTCCCCAGCTACACCCATCCCGACGCAGCTCCGGCCGAGCTCTTCGACCGCGTCGTGGCGCAGGCGAAGGCGGCCGAGGCCGCCGGGTTCAGCCTCGTCACGGTGATGGACCATCTCTACCAGATCCCCGGTGTCGGCCAGGTCGAGGAGCCGATGCTCGAGGGCTGGCTGACGCTGGCCGCGCTCGCCCGCGAGACGAGCCGCGTCCGGCTCGGGACCCTCGTCACCGGCGTCACCTACCGCAACCCGGCGCTCCTCGCCAAGCAGGTCACGACGCTCGACACGATCTCCGGCGGCCGGGCGATCCTCGGGATCGGGGCGGCCTGGAACGATGTCGAGCACGAGGGCTACGGCTTCCCGTTCCCACCGGTCAAGGAGCGGATGGACCGGCTCGACGAGGCGTTGACGATCGCCAAGGCGATGTTCACCGAGGATCGCCCATCGTTCCAGGGTCGCTACTCGCGCATCGACCAGGCGCTGAACGTGCCGCGTCCGGTCCAGGCCGGCGGACCGCCGATCCTCGTCGGGGGCGGCGGCGAGCAGCGGACCCTCCGGATCGCCGCAAAGTTCGCCGATATGACCCACTGGTTCCCGCTCGGACTCGACGTTCTCAGGCACAAGGCCGAGGTGCTCACCGGCTACTGCGAGGAACTCGGCCGCGATCCGGCCGAGATCGAGCTGACGATGGCCGCGCCTGTCGCGGTCGCGGCGTCCGAAGCCGATGCCAAGACCTTCCTCGACCGAATTCCGCCGGAGCGGCGCGCACACGTCATCGTCGGGCCGCCGGAGCGGGCCGCCGAAGGCATGCGGCCGTACCTCGATGCCGGCTTCACCGGTTTCACGTTCAACAACTCCATCTACCGCTCGATCGAGCAGATCGAGCTCGTCGGCGAGCTGCTCAAGGTCGTCGGCGGCGGAGTGCCGACCCCGGCCTGATTCCGCGCGCGAGGTCGATACCTGACAGCCCATGACGGGTGCGCGGGTCATACTCGGACCATGTCGATCCGGCCGTTCTACGATCGCTGGCCCCAGTACAACCGCCGGCTGGTCGATGTCGTCCGCGACCTGACCGACGAGCAGCTCGCGCTGCGCGCGGCGCAGGACCAGTGGCCGATCTGGGCGATCCTCGGCCACCTGGCGGCCGTCCGGGTCTACTGGCTCTGCAACATCCTCGGGGAGCCGGGCGCGGACCGGACGCCGTTTCCGGACTTCGAGGCCGACGGCTGGGAGGACGATCTCTCGCATCCACGGACGGCGGCGGAGCTCGTCGAGGCGCTGGAGTCCACCTTCGTCCTCGTGGAAGACGTCCTCGACCGGTGGACCCCGGAGACGCTCGGCGTCGAGTTCGAGCGCCGGTTCCGCGACGAGCGCCAGGTCCATCCGCGCACGTCCGTCCTCCAGCGCCTGCTGACCCACGACGCATACCACGACGGGGAGATCGCCCAGACGCTCGGCGTCCACGGAATCGAGCCGCCCTACATCTGGCGGCCGTATTGAGGCTCGCGGACAGACGGAGCCCCGCATCGACCGCGGGTCTCGCGGCGCTACGGGGCTCGATCAGGCGGCGTCCGCGTCAGCGACGGCCTGCGCGGATCAGCGCGGCGTCAGTGCCAGCGCGGCATCTCGTACGAGGCGCTCCAGAAGGGATCCTTGACGGCGTAGTGCTCGTAGACCTCGAGAACGATCGGCGACGAGCCGTTGACGCTCGTCTGGTGGACCGCCGGCGCTTCCGGATCGAGGTCCTGCCGCCCCGGGTCGATCCGCGGGCCGCGGTTGATCTGGTCCGTGGTCGCGTTCACGACGACGTCGTCACCCTCGATCGAGAGGGCCTCGACGGGGACCAGGTGACGCGTGCCGCCGATGCCGAGGATGTCCCCGGACTTCACGCTGATGAACCGCGCACGTCGCTCGCTCGGGTCGACGTAGACGTCGTCGACCTTGCCGAAGTCGCGGTTGTCGCGATCGCGGACCTTCCGGCCGCGGATGTCCTCGATCGGCTCGACGGGCTCGAGGTTCGTCTGGCTGAGGGGTTCGAGCATCGGGCTGGTCATGGTGTTGCGCATGGCACACCTCCTGGGCGGACGGTGGTGGGGTGCGGACGGGGTGGGCCGCTCCGCGGTCCGCTCGAATGAATCATCGCCGACGGGCGCTCGCAGCAGGCTCGACCGCCCAGCGGGGCGGGGTTGCAGCGACCTTGCGGTCGACATGCGTCTGACCGAGCGCGGGCTGAACCGGGCGACCCTCTCCCGGCAGCTCCTCCTCCGACGCGAGCGCGTGGGGGTCGTGGACGCGGTCCGGCGGATCGTGGCGATCCAGGCGCAGGAGCCGCCCTCGCCGTTCGTCGCGCTCTGGAACCGGGTCGAGGGGTTCGATCCGGCGCACCTGGACCGTGCCCTCGCGCACCAGCAGATCGTGAAGGCGACGCTGATGCGGATCACGCTCCACGCCGTCGCCGCGGACGACTACCCGGCCATCCACGAGGCGATGCAGCGGTCGCTGCGCGGGGCGCGACTGAACGATCGCCGCTTCCGGTCCGAGAACGTCCCGGTCGAGGTGGTCGAGGCACTCGTGCCGGATCTCCTGACGTTCACCAGGTCGCCGCGCGGAAACAAGGACGTGGAGGCATGGCTCGAGGACCGGTTCGGCGAGCCGAAGCCGCGCGTCTGGTGGGCGCTGCGCCAGTACGGCCCGATCGTCCACGCGACGACCGGCGGCCCGTGGGCCTTCGGGACACGGCCCGCGTACGTCGGCGCGGTCGACCAGGCCCGGCCGGGCGACCCCGCGGCGTCGGTCCGGCGGCTCGTCCGCCGCTACCTCGAGGGCTTCGGACCCGCGACGATGCAGGACATCGCCCAGTTCTCGACGATCCTTCGACCGCCGATCCAGGAGGCGCTCAACGATCTGGGCGACGAGCTCGAGCGCCACGAGGGTCCCGGCGGCGCGGTCCTCTACGACGTCCCGGGCGGCCCCCTCCCGGACGAGGGCACGCCGGCCCCGCCGCGGCTGATGGCGATGTGGGACTCCACCCTCCTGGCCTACGCCGACCGCGCCCGGATGATGCCGCCGGAGTCCCGCAAGATCGTGATGCGAAACAACGGCGATGTCCTGCCGACGATCCTCGTGGATGGACGAGTGGCCGGCGTCTGGCGCCCGCTCGACGATGGGATCGAGGTCACGGCGTTCCACCGGTTGTCCGCCGGCGATTGGAGGTGCCTGGAGCAGGAGGCGCACGCGCTCCGGGCGTTCCTCGCCGAGCGGGAGCCGATCGTCTACCGGCGCTACGCCCACTGGTGGGACGACCTCCCGAAGGCGACGGTGCGGCTCCTCGGCTGAGCCCGGCGTGCGCCGGCGGCGGGATGTCAGCCGGCGAGCAGCGCGTCGATTCCGTCGCGCGACAGCGGGCGGTCGAGATATTCGCGGACCCAGGCCTCGTTGTCGTCCCGGTCGGCGTCGGTCCCGGCGACGAGCCAACGGCGGAAGCCCTCCTCGAGGATGTGCGTCAGCTGGGCGATCGCCATCGAAAAGTCGGTCGGCGTCTGGACCGAACCGGGGCCGCCGGCCTCCGCATACGCGTCGCGGATCGCACGAGCTCGCGACGGATCGCTGCCGGCGTATTCCACGAGGACGCAGGCGAGCTCCTGCGACGGGTCGGCCAGGCCGGCGTCGTCGAAGTCGAAGACGCACAGGCCGCCGCCCGGTGTCCGCCGGACGTTGTCGGCCCAGAGGTCGCGATGGCAGGTCCGGAGCGGCCGCGGCGGTGGGACCACCCACGCCTCCAGGGCGACGAGCTCCGGCACAAGCCCGTCCAGCTCGTCGGCGAACGGAGCCCGAGCCTGGACGAGCCGGCGAACCCACTCGCGCCAGGCGGACTCTCCGACCGGCGTCCGGTACCAGTCGTCGAAGGGCGCGGACCCGTCGAACGGGACCTCGTGCAGCCGGGCAACCAGCGAGCCGAGTGCGTCGGCGTCCAGGTCGAGTGCGGGCTCCGCAAGGTCGACCCACGACTGGACTCGGACGTGGACGTCGTCGTCCAGCTCCGCAATGACGGCACCGTCCGTCGTGCGGCGAACCTGCGGCGTCGGCACGCCCGAGGCGGCGGCCGCTTCCTGGAACGCCGCCCCCTCGAGGATCCCGGCGAGATCTTCCGCGTCTGTCTCGTCGACCACCTTGACCGCCCAGCCGGCGTCGTCGGTCTCGAGCCTCCAGATCGCGCCGAGCCGGCCCCGCGCGACGGGCTCTTCCGACAGGCGGCCGTGGCGGCCAAGCCCGAACGCGGCGAGGATCGCGGGAAGGCGGTCGCCCGGACGGGGCACGGCGGCAGGCGGGATGGCTACGCGACCAGCCGCTTGTACCGGATCCGGTGCGGCTGGTCCGCGGCGGTGCCCAGCTCCTGGTGGCGGAACGCCTCGTAGTCGCTGACGTTCCCCTGGAAGAACCGGACCTGGCTGTCACCTTCGAACGCGAGGATGTGGGTCGCGATCCGATCCAGGAACCAGCGGTCGTGGCTGATCACGACGACGCAACCCGGGAACGATTCCAGCCCGGCCTCCAGCGCCCGCAGGGTGTCGACGTCGAGGTCGTTCGTCGGCTCGTCGAGGAGCAGGACGTTGCCGCCGCTCTGGAGGAGCTTCGCGAGGTGGACCCGGTTCCGCTCGCCGCCGGACAGCTGCCCCACGACCTTCTGCTGATCCGTGCCGCGAAAGTTGAACGACGAGACGTAGGCGCGGGCCGGAATCTCGCGGTTCCCGACCTTGATCGTCTCGACATTGGCCGTGATCTCCTGGAACACGGTCTTCGATCCGTCGAGCTCGTCGCGGCTCTGGTCGACGTAGCTCATCACGACCGTGTCGCCGACGACGATCGAACCCGCGTCGGGCGCCTCCTGGCCGACGAGCATCCGGAAGAGGGTGGTCTTGCCGGCGCCGTTCGGTCCGATGATCCCGACGATCCCCGAGCGCGGCAGCGAGAACGTCAGGTCCTCGATCAGGAGTCGATCGCCGTAGCCCTTGCGCAGGTCCGCGACCTCGATGACCTGGTCGCCGAGGCGGGGGCCCGGCGGGATCGCGATCTCGAGCTCCCGGGCCCCCGGGCCCTTCGCATCGTTGGCCTCGGCGAGAAGCTGCTCGTAGGCCGTCAGCCGGGCCTTGCCCTTCGCCTGGCGGGCCCGGGCGCCCATCCGGACCCATTCGAGCTCACGGGCCAGGGTCCGCTGGCGCGCATCCGCCTGCTTCTGCTCGTGCGACATCCGGTCGAGCTTCTGCTCGAGCCAGCCCGAGTAGTTACCGCTGAAGGGGATCCCCCGCCCGCGATCGAGCTCGAGGATCCACTTGGCCACGTTGTCGAGGAAGTAGCGATCGTGGGTCACCGCGACGACGGTCCCGCTGTACTCGTCGAGGAAGCGTTCGAGCCAGTCGACCGACTCCGCGTCGAGGTGGTTCGTCGGCTCGTCGAGGAGCAGCAGGTCGGGGTGCTGGAGGAGCAGCCGGGCCAGGGCCACGCGCCGCCGCTCACCGCCGCTCAGCGTCGCGACCGCCGCGTCGTCCGGCGGACAGCGGAGGGCCTCCATCGCGATCTCGACGTTCCGCTCGACGTTCCAGGCGTCGGCCGCGTTGATCCGGTCCTCGAGCGCGGATTGCTCCGCGCCGATGGCCTCGTAGTCGGCGTCCGCCTCGGACCATTTCGCCATGACGGCGTTGTACGCGTCGATCAGGCCCTGGACTTCGGCCACACCGTCCATGACGTTGTCCTTGACGTCCTTGGCGGGGTCGAGCTGTGGCTCCTGCGGCAGGTAGCCGACGGTAAACCCGGGTGTCAGCCGCGCGTCGCCGGTGAAGCCGTCGTCGAGCCCCGCCATGATCTTCAGGAGGCTCGACTTCCCTGCCCCGTTCGGCCCGATGACGCCGATCTTGGCGCCCGGGTAGAACGACAGCGAGATGTCCTCGAGCACGGTCCGGTCCGGCGGGTAGTGCCGGGCGAGGCGGTACGTCGTGTAGATGAACTCGGCAGGCATGTCGCCGCAAAGCCTACGCCGCAGAGGGGCCGCGGCGGCGCGGCGGACCGCGCCCAGGGCTCCTGGCCGTCGGACAGACGTCGGCCCGGGCGGGGCGTCCCGCACCGGGCCGGGTCATCGCTCGATCGGGCGACCGCCCGATGCGTCAGGCGGTGGCCTCCTGCGGGACCTTGCCCTGCTGGAGGATCCGGATCGGGTTGCCGAACGGGTCGCGGACGCCCATGTCGGTGCCGTAGAAATGGTCCGTCGGCTCCTGGGTGAAGTCCGCCACGCCGCGGGCCTTCAGCTCCTCGTACAGGGCCCGGGCGTCGGCGGTATGGAAGACGAGGCCGCCCATGGCGCCCTTCGTGATCAGCTCCCGGATCTGGGAGGTCGTGGCCTCGTCGTGCAGTGGAGGCCCCGGCTGCTCGAGGTTGATCTCGGTGCCCGGATGGCCCGGGACGCGGACGGTCAGCCAGCGGTAGTCGCCCTGGCGGATGTCCGAGCCGACCTCGAGGCCGAGCTTGTTCACGTAGAAGTCGAGGGCCTCGTCCTTGTCGAGGACCCAGATCGAGGCGACATCGAGCTTGTTGATCATCTTCATGCTCCCTTTGCGCTCGCTGGTTGGGTGACCCCGATCCTAGGGAGTGGCGGCCGCGGAGGCTTCTCCGAAACTGCTGGAATTCGCGGCGGGCGCCGGGCGCTCGGCCGGAGTCCCGATCGCCTCCCGCGGCCGCATCGCGGCCATCTGGACGCAGTTCGGCGCGACGATCGGGCCATGACCCTGCCGGTAGCCGGACGGCGTCTCGCCGACGATCTCGCGGAACATCCGGCTGAACGTCCCGAGGCTCGTGAAGCCGACGTCCAGGCAGATGTCGGTGACGCTGCGGTCGGTCTCGCGCAAGAGGAACATCGATCGCTCGACCCGCCGGCGCTGGAGATAGCGGTGGGGCGTCTCGCCGAAGACCGCCCGGAAGGTCCGGATGAAGTGGGCCTCCGAGACGTGGGCCACCGCCGCCACCGTACGGACGTCCAGCGGCTCCGCGTAGGCGCGGTCCATCGCGTCGCGTGCCCGGAGCATGCGGCGATTGAGGTCCTCGGCTTCGCGGCTCACGGGCCAACGCTACGGCATCGAGCGGCGGTTCGCGTTCGCCTGCGCCGCCCGTGCCGCAACGCGCGGCGTCGCTACCGAGCCGCGGCCAGCTCGCCGCGGTAGGCCTTCTCGAGCTCGGCGACGTCGAGCTTGACCTGGCCGAGCATCGCCTGCATCGCCCGCTTCGCGCCTTCGGGATCCGAGCCACCGATCAGCGCATTCAGCTGGCGCGGCACGACCTGCCACGAGACGCGGAAGCGATCCTTCAGCCAGCCGCACATGCTCGGCTCGCCGCCGTTCGCGAGCAGGGCGTCCCAGTAGCGATCGACCTCGGCCTGGTCCCTGCAGTCGATGAGGAACGAGATCGACTCGTTGAACTGGAAGTCTGTGCCGCCGTTGATGCCCGTGAACGGCTGCCCGTCGAGCTCCCAATCGACGGTGACGACGTCGCCGGCCTTGCCGCTCGGGAAATCGGCCGGCGAGCGGTTCACGTTCGTCACGCGGCTGTTGGGGAAGATCGAGACGTAGAACCGGGCGGCTTCCTCGGCGTTCTTGTCGAACCAGAGATTCGGCGTGAGCTTCGGCATCGTGGGTCCTCCGTGCCGTGCGGTCGACAGCCCGTCAGGCGTGCCGCCGCACTCGTTGAACCTGACGCCTCCGGCCTTGCAGACTCATCTGTCGCCCGCGTGGACGATGTGGTCGAACTCGCGCCAGAGCAGGACCACGAGCAGGGCGGACCCGAAGAACGCGAACCAGAACGGCGCCGTCACGCCGAACTGGCGGGCGAGCAGGCCGCCGAGGGGCGTCCCGATCACGATCCCGCCCATGATGCAGACCCGATAGACGCCACCGACGCGGCCCATCAGCTCGTTCGGAACCGCCCGCTGGCGGACCACGGTCGAGGTCGTCCCCCAGACGAACGCGTGGCCACCGAAGATGACCAACATCGCGAGCGCGACCGCGGCCCACGTCGTGAGCGCGAGGACCAGGTGAGTGATCGTCTCGATGATCAACCCGACCCGCATGATGTCCGCGAGGGCGAAGCGCCGCTCGAGACGTCCGTAGAGGAGCGTCCCGAACACGCCCCCGACCGCGACCGCCGTCGTGAGCAGCCCAAATCCGACGGCGCCCATCCCGAGGCGGTCGGACGCGTACAGGACGAGCACCGACCAGGCCGCGCCGAACGTGACATTGAAGAGCAGGATCGTCAGCGCGAGCGTCCGCATCGGCGGGTGATGGACGAGCCAGCGAATCCCCTCGGCCATGTCGGCGAGGAAGCCGGTTGACGGTCCGCTCCGCTCGGCCCGCGTGGTCGCCGCGATCCGCGACATCAGGACCGCGCCGAGGAGGAAGCAGGCGGCGTTCGTGGCGAACGGCAGGGCCATCCCGACCGTGAACAGGAACGCCCCGATCGGAGGGCCGACGAGCTGATTCGTGAGGAGCATCGAGCCCTGGACCCGTGCGTTGCCGAGACCGAGATCCTCGTGCGTGACGAGGCTCGGCAGGAGCGTGCTGCTGGCGGAGTCCGCAAAGACCTCGGCCGTCGCCATGGCGAAAAGGGCGACGAGAACGATCGCGATGCTCACCGAGCCGGTGACGATCGTATCGACGAGGACCGCCAGCATGGCGGCCCGGCCGAGATCGGCTATGACGACCATCCGCTTGCGGTCGACCCGATCGGCGACGGCACCGCCGGGGATCCCGAAGAGCAGGAACGGCAGGTACTCGCTCAGGACGGCGAGCGAGACGAGGAAGGGGTCGCGGGTCATCGAGGCGACGAGCAACGGCCCCGCGGCGACCGTGACGCCGTCGCCCAGGTTGTTGACGAACGACGCGGAGAACAGCCAGCGGAAGCTGCGGCCGAGCCGCGCTGGGGCGATCGCCTCGGACGTCCGGGCAGGCAGGAGGCGCACCGGGCGCAGGATAGCTCCCCGGGTGGTCGCCGGCGCCTCGCGCCGGCCTTGGCGCCCGCTACGAGATCTCGATGACGACCTTTCCCGACGGTCGGCCCTCGTCCACGTCCCGCAGGGCTTCGCCGATCGCGTCCAGCGGGTACCGCCGGTCGATGAACGGGCGGACCCGACCCGCCCCGATCAGCCCCTTCAGCGTCTCGACGTCGTCGTGGGCGAACGGCTTCCAACCGAGCATCAGGCCCATCCGCCGGTTCGTCGCGGCGGTCACGAGCGATCCGACGACCAGCGCGTCGCCGATCGCGAGGCCACCCCCGCCGAGGGTCACGTACACGCCGCCCGGCCGGAGCGCCGGCCGGACGTGCAGCACCGAGTGGTGCGAATCGACGTCGACGATCCAGTCGTAGCGCTCGCTGGTCCGCGTGTAGTCGACGGCCCGGTAGTCGATCACGTGGTCGGCCCCGACGGACCGGACGAAGTCCAGCTTGGCCGTGCTGCCGACGCCGGTGACCTCCGCCCCGTAGGCCTTCGCGATCTGCACGGCAAAGGGCCCGACGTTGCCCGATGCGCCGCCGATCAGGACCCGCTCGCCGAGCGCCGGCGTCCGACCGCCCCGCGTCCGCAGCGCCTGGAGGGCGAGGATCGCCGCGTGCGGCAGCGTCGCCGCGTCCACGAACGACATCCCGTCCGGGATCGGCTCGAACGCCCGCTCCGCGGCACAGACATAGTCGGCGAACGCGCCCATCCCGTGGCTGAATAGGTCGGAGAAGACGGCATCCCCGGACTGGAACCGGGTCACGTCCCGCCCGACTGCCTCGACGACCCCGGCCGCATCGAGGCCGATCCGCGGGTTCCGCGGCCGGCGCATCCCGATGAACAGCCGGACGAATCCCGGTTTGGGGTGGATCCCGTCGAGGTCGCCCCGGTTCACGGAGGCAGCGCGCACACGGACGAGGACCTCGTCGTCCCGGGGCTCCGGGACCGGCAGGTCGCGGAGCTCGACCACCTCGGGGCCGCCGTAGCGATCACGGACGGCGGCGCGCATCAGGTCGGGCCCGGCTCCCGCGAGACGTGCTCCCGGCCGGACGGCGGTCGAGAGGATCGAGCGCGAGGTGAGATCAGGAGGGAGCCGTCGTGTGCTTCTGGATCGCCTCGATCATCGCCCGCGCCTGGTCGCGATCCTTGTCGCTCGGGTGCTGGTGGTCCGCCATGATCCCGCAGTACACGTCGTGGATCGCCTGGCTCATGGTGTCGACGTCCGCCACGGCGAGCCCGTTCTCGTGGAGCCGCTTCACCGTCTCGCTCTCGGGCAGGTGGAGCGCCTGCTCGAGTGTCTCGCGCATCGTCATCTGGGGTGGCCCTCCATCGGCTGGAACGACAGCCTACGCCGCCGCGGGCGACCGCGAAACCCCGGCTCGGCGAGTGCCCGGCCATCCGGCTCCCCGCCCGTTGCGTATGGTGTCGCAATGGAGGCGCCCACCAATCCATCCAGCGGCACGGACCCGGCCGGGGCAGGCGGCCCGGCCGCCGGGGCGTCCGGCGTCGGCGCCGGGCCGGCCAGCGGAGGCTCCGGGCCGCCCACCGGGCGCTCGCTCCTGATCGATGTCCTGATCGGCGCGGTCGTGGTCGCCGTCGTCGCCGCGGCCATCTGGGGCCTGCCGGCACTGACCGGAGGCCCGGCGTCGCCGAGCGCGTCTCCCGCAGGCTCCAGCGGCGCGCAGCCGTCGGAGGTCGCCGTCGCGACGGAGAGCGCCGGCGCGCCCGCCGCGAGCGAACCCCCGTCGCCGGCGGCCTCGGTCGCCCTCCCCGGCCCGACCCAGCTGCCCGGCGGGCCGTTCGCCTCGTCCGGAGCGCTGGCCGTCCTCGGCGCGGACGGCTCCCTGACCCTCGTGGCGGCGGACGGCCGGGCGACCACGCTGGCGCCGGCGGACGAGAACCCCGTGACGTTCCCCGCCTGGTCGCCCGACGGGACCCGGATCGCGGCGATCCGCCTCGGCGCCGGCTCGACGGAGATCGTCGTCTTCGACGTGCGGCAGGCGGCGACCGGCGCCGTCACGCCGACGGTCATCCTGCGCAGCTCGACCATCGGGCCGTTCTACCTGTCGTGGTCGCCGGACGGCCGGACCGTGTCCTACCTCGCCGAGGAGCCGAACGGCCTGTCGCTCCGCCTCGCTCCGGCGGACGGCAGCGCACCGGTCGATGGCAGCGGTCCCGGGTCGCGTGTCGGGATCGGGAACCCCTTCTACTACGACTGGATCGGCTCGGACCGCCTGCTCGCCCACGTCGGGACCGGCACGGACGCGTTCCTCGGCGAGATGCACCTCGACGGGACCGCAGCGGCCCCCGGCCTGGCGACGCCCGGCAGCTTCCGTCCGCCGGTCGTGAGCGCGGACGCCGCCTGGATCAGCTACGTCCGCGCAGCGGCGACCGCCGACGGCCCGTCGAGCGTCGTCACCTCGAAGCGCGACGGGACCGGCGAGCGGTCGATCGCCGTCTACGGCATGGCGTCCGTGGCCTTCTCGCCCGTCGCGCCCGTCGTCGCGTCGATCGGCCCGACACGGCCAACAGCGACGGTGCTCGACATCCCCGTCGGGCCGCTCCGCATCCTCGACGCAACGACCGGCAAGACGAGGACCCTCCTCGACGCCACGGTGTTCAGCGATTGGTGGAGCCCGGACGGCAAGACGATCGCGGCGATCCTGGTCCAGC
>DATBPR010000250.1:0-1805 GCA_036561285.1 Candidatus Limnocylindrales bacterium
ACCATACGACCAGCGTCCATCGCCGGGAGCCCCACCGGCGCACAACGCTTGCGAGCGAGCGATCTATCGCATACTCTGCGCGTTATGCACCGTCAGCCCGCATCGTTCGAAGCGAAGCAGAAGCTCTTGCGGCCCAGCCGAATGGCTCGGGCCCTGGGGCTCTGACGGCGCGCACAACCGCCGACCAAGGGCCTCCAGGGACGGAGGCTTCGAAGGGCCGCGACACCATCGGGTGACGCGGCTCTTTCTTTTTGTCCGCCGATCGGACAGGCCTCCCTTCCGGGAACCACCCACAGCCAGGGAGACCTGTCATGAATATTGCGATCTTCGGAGATGGCCGGCTCGGCAGCGAGATCGGTGAGCTCCTGGGAGCCCGGACGGGGATCCGCCCGACGCTCCTCGGGCGACCTGCGGACGGCCGCCATCCCAGCGCCGCCCTCGGCGGGGTCGACCTCGCCTTCGACGCGAGCGTCGGTCCAGCGGTGCGCGACAACGTCGAGCTGGCCCTGGCGGCCGGCGTTCGCCGGTTCGTCATCGCGACGACCAACTGGGCCGGCGACGAGCCCGCCGTCGAGGCCGCCCTGCGGCGGGCTGGCGCGGTCGCGGTCGCGGCGCCGAACTTCAGCGTCGGCGTGAACCTCTTCTTCCGGCTTGTCGATGCTGCTGTTCGACTTTACGGCCCGATCGACACGTTCGATCCGTACGTCCTCGAGTGGCATCACGCGGCCAAGGCCGACCGACCGTCGGGGACCGCCCGGGAGCTCCTGCGCCGCATCGTCGCGGCGCACCCCAGGAAGCGCGGGGCCCGCGAGCTCGATGCGGACGGGCCGGCTGACCCGAGCCTCGTCGAGATCGCCGTCCTGCGCGCCGGCGCCGGTCCGGGGATGCACCTTGTCGGCTTCGACGCCCCGGGCGAGACGCTCGAGCTGCGGCTGACGGCCCGCGATCGATCGGCCTATGCGGCCGGGGCTGCGACCGCAGGCGACTGGCTGATGGCCCGACCTCGGAGCCCCGGAATCCACCCGTTCGACGAGGTCGTCGAAGACCTGCTCGCCTTCCCTCAACCCATCTCAATTCCAGCCTGACAAGGAGAACCCTCATGACTCGCACCACCCGCACCGCCCACACCCAGCGGCCCGTCCTTCGAGGAGCGCTCACCGCCCTGGTCACCCCGTTCACGAGCGATTACGCAATCGACGAGACCGCCTTCCGGCGCCTCGTCGCATGGCAGATCCTGGCCGGGATCGACGGCCTCGTGCCGTGCGGCACGACCGGGGAGGCGCCGACGCTCAGTCCCGAGGAGCGTGATCGCCTCATCGAGATCACCATCGAGGTGGCCCGCCGGCGACCTTCACGCGACCGGATTGCCGTCGTGGCCGGCACCGGCACGAACGACACGGCGGCGACCATCGGGGCGACCCGGCGCGCCGCCGTCCTGGGTGCCGACGCCGCCCTGGTCGTCGGCCCGTATTACAACCGGCCAGACCAGCGGATGCTCCTGGCCCATTTCCGGGCGGTCGCCGACGAGGGCGACCTGCCGATTGTCGTCTACAACGTCCCCTCGCGGACGGGCTCGAACCTCGAGGCGGACACGTTCCTGCAACTGGCCGATCACCCCCGGGTCATCGCGATCAAAGAGGCGTCTGGCAACCTCGAGCAGATCGCCCGGATCTGCCGGGAGCGCCCCCGCGACGTGGCGGTCCTGGCCGGAGACGACGCATGGACGCTGCCGATCCTGGCGCTCGGTGGCGACGGCGTCGTGTCGGTCGTGAGCAACGAGATCCCGGGCGAGATGGCGGCCCTGT
>DATBPR010000251.1:0-1988 GCA_036561285.1 Candidatus Limnocylindrales bacterium
CTCGGCCAGCGGGTACTCGCCGCGGATGTAGACGTACGCCTACGTGGCGCCGACCGCGAAGGCGGCGACCGCGATCGATTCGACGACCGCGAACGGGTCGCCTTCCATCAGGACGCGGTTGCTGAACGTCCCCGGCTCCGACTCGTCGGCGTTGCAGACGAGGTAGTGCGGCTCGGCGTCCTGCTGCGCGACCGCCGCCCACTTCCGGCCCGTCGGGAAGGCGGCGCCGCCGCGGCCGACGAGCCCGGACGCGGCCACTTCGTCGACGACCTGCCGCGGGCCGATGGCGCGGGCGCGCTCGAGGGTGCGGAAGCCGCCGTGGGCGCGGTAGTCGTCGAGCGACGCCGGATCGACGACGTCGACGCGGGCCAGGAGCCGCAGGCCGGCTTCGCCGCGCTGCGGGATCGGCGGCGAGCTGACCTCCGAACGCCGGCCGCCCGTCCGGTCGGCGCGAAGCCGGGCGACGACACCCGCGGCATCGACCGGGCCGCTCGCGACGATGACCGGCGTCTCGCCGGCCTCGGTGACCATCAGCGCGGGTGCCCGCTCGCACAGGCCCAGGCATGGCGAGCGCAGCCAGGTCGCCCGGCCGTCGTCGATCGGCCGGCCCTCGGGCCCGACCGTCCGCTCGAGGTCCGCACACAGCTCGTTCGCGCCGGCCAGCACGCAGGCGAGGTCGTCGCAGACGTGGGCGACGAGGGGCGGTCGGGCGGTCGTCGCGAAGAGGGCGTAGAACGTCGCGACGCCGTAGGCCTCGGCCGGCGGGATCGTCAGGCGGCGCGAGACGTAGCTCAACGCCGGCTGGCTGATCCAGCCGATGCGCGACTGGATCGCGTGGAGGACCGGGATCAGGAGGTCGCGCCGGGCGCGGGCGTCGTGCCCGCCCTGCGCGAAGTGGCCGTCGGTCCGGGGATTGCGGGTGCCGCCGTGCCAACCGCTGTCCGCCGGTCCGATGACGCTGTCCACCGCCGCCCGCTCGGCCGGTGACGCGAGCGGCCCGATGACGTGGAGGTCCATCGCCCCGAGTGTAGCCGCGCGGATCGGGCTCGGCAGTCGGCCGGCCCGCGAGGCGCGTCGACGGCCCCGGGTCGCCGGGTCAGCCGCCCTCGAGCAGGGCCTTCGCCGTATCGAGCGCCCGCATCTCGCCGTCCATCGACGACTGGACCGCGCCCGACATGAACAGCTTCTTCAGCCCGCCGAGCTCCGCGCTCAGCGAGAAGCTCAGCTCGGTCCCGATCCCGCTCGGGGCGAACCGGAACTCGCCGCTGGGCCGGGCAGGCCCGGCGACCACCTGGAACGCGTACCGGCGACCCGGCTCGTAGCCGGTGACCTCGATGTCGGCGGCGATCCCGCGGCCACCGGGGCCATCCACCACCTGGTGGATCTTCGCCCCGACACCCGCCGGGCTCTCCGCGGCGATCTCCTTGACGTGGGGCCGCCAGCTCCGGTCCTTCGCCGGGTCGGCAAAGAACGCGAAGACGTCATCCGGCGACCGGTTGATCGTGATCGTCCGCTCGGCGTGTGGCATGGGGCCGGCCTCAGGCTGGGGAGTGGAACATGGCCTGCTCGGCGGCCGCCGGGAGCTCCGAGGTGACCACGAAGCCGCCGAACGCCGCGACGCCCTCGAGTCGCAGCTCGGGTGCGCCATCGGACCGATCCGCGGGCGGGCGAGTGTCCGCGACCCCGCCCGCGACCACGACGATGTCGTTCACGACGCGCCAGGATTCCGGCACGACGATCTGACCACCGCCGAAGATCGTCCGCACCCTGAGGGTCGCGCCGGCCGCGTCCAACGTGGCGTCGCGGAGATCCACCGCGCCACCGCCGAACCAGCAGTCGACACTGCCGCCCCGGAAGCTCCGGGCATCGCTGCGGAAGGCGAGCTGATCGAAGATCGCGACGAGCTGGATCTCGTCCGCCTCCGGATCGTCGATCGGCACGAGATGGCGCTTCGCGGACACCGCCGCGACGGCGGCGACGACCATGCT
>DATBPR010000252.1:0-2935 GCA_036561285.1 Candidatus Limnocylindrales bacterium
GACCTGCAGGACGTCGTCGACGGAGTGCAGCTCAGCGATCGCGCGCGTTGCGGCGTCGAAGGCCCCGACCACGCTGTCGGGCGTGGCGCTCTCCCGGTCTCCGCTCACTCGAATCACGGTAGCAGAGTGCCTGTTCCCGTCTGCCGGGCCTGAGGGCCGGTCGGCCTGACGGAATGTGCCGGTTGGCCCATGGTCGCGCGATCCGGTTCCGCGAGGCTGTGGCGATGGAAGCGGCGACGAACCCCATGGAGCGGCGGATCCTGCTGGCGCTCGACCAGTCGGGCTCCTCGCGCGGTGCGTCTCGCGAGGCGATCCAGCTCGCGATGGACCAGCACGCCGCGCTGATCGTCCTCAGCGTGGTCGAGCCCCATAACTTGCACCTGCCGGGCGGTCTCCGCCGCCGCGTCGACCAGGAGCGCGATCGGCTGGAATCGGGCGCACTCGAGATCGTTCGCGCCGCGCGCGAGCTGGGCGTTCAGGCGACCTTCCTCATCTGGGAAGGCGACCCGGCCGAGGCGATCCTCGAGGCGTCGCGCGCGGAGCAGGCGGACGTCATCGTGCTGGGATCGCGGCCTCGAACGAACCTTCGCCGGCTCGTCCTGGGCAGTGTCTCGTCGCAGGTCGCCCGGCTGGCCACGTGCGAGGTGATCGTCGTCCCGGCCTGACGGCGTCAGGCGCTTCGGCGTCTCGACGCCCAGCGGATCTGGAACGCTAGCCCCACCAGGAGCGCCGAGCTTCCAAGGAGCGGGATCCGGTCACTCACGGCCCTGGGAAGGTAGAGGTCAGTGACCGTCCCGGACTCGGCCCCGAGCTCCTCGGCGAGTGGCGTGAGCGGGCAGACCAGATTGTTGCTCCCATAGATCAACGTCTCGGCGATGGCGATCCCGGCCGTGAGCGTCGATCGCCGCCCGCCGTGTCCTCGAATCGAGTCCCAGGTGAACACCGAGATGCAGCCCGCGATGAGGGCCAAGGAGGCGGAGTGGACGGCCTTGATCGCACGCAGGGCTGTCGGATGCCGACGTTCGGAGATGCGCGCCGCGACCGGTCTGGTGAGCCGGTCGCTCCAGACCGGCTGCCGGCGGCCTCCGTCCGACGATCGACGTTTCTCCAAGGTCGAACTCCTCCGTGGCCTGGAGCATCCGCCGGCCGGCCGATCGGAGCGAGAGCCGTCCGTCCTGTCCAGACCTGCCAACCGACCGGGCCGGATCGGTCCCGGCCCGGGATACTGGCGTTGGCCACAGGCATGGACAGGGGAGAGCCATGAACGAGCGACGCACCTCGCCATCACGACGGGATCTGACCTCGATCGACGCCTGGTGGCGGGCTGCGAACTACCTGTCGGTCGGCCAGATCTACCTGATGGCCAATCCGTTGCTTCGGGAGCCACTCGCACCCGAGCATGTGAAGCCCCGTCTCCTCGGCCATTGGGGCACGACGCCCGGGCTGAACCTGGTCTACGTCCACGCGAGCCGAGTGATTCGCGAGCGGGATCTGGACGCGATCTGGATCGTCGGGCCCGGCCATGGCGGGCCGGCCGCCGTGGCCAATGCGTACCTGGAGGGGAGCGCCGGGGAGGTCAACCCGGCCCTGACGCTCGACGAGGCGGGAATGGGCCGACTCTTCCGCCAATTCTCGTTTCCCGGCGGCATCGGGAGCCATGTCACCCCCGAGACGCCGGGCTCGATCCACGAGGGCGGGGAGCTCGGCTATGCTCTCGTCCACGCGTTCGGCGCCGCCTTCGACAACCCGGATCTCGTCGTGTTCTGCGTCGTCGGCGACGGCGAGGCCGAGACCGGCCCGCTCGCCGCGAGCTGGCACTCGAACAAGTTCCTGAACCCCGCGGTCGACGGGACCGTCGTGCCGATCCTCGCCCTCAACGGCTGGAAGATCGCGAATCCGACGATCCTCGACCGGATCGGCGACGAGGAGCTGATCGGTCTCCTCCGGGGCTATGGATACGCACCCCGGATCGTCGCCGGCGACGAGCCGATGGCCGTCCACGAGCTGATGACCGACACCATGGACGCGGTCATGGACGAGATCGAAGAGATCAAGGCCGACGCCCTGGCCGGATCGACCAGGCGGCCAGCCTGGCCGATGATCGTCCTCCGCACGCCCAAGGGCTGGACCGGCCCGAAGGTCGTCGACGGCAAGCAGACCGAGGGGACCTGGCGGTCGCATCAGGTCCCACTGTCGGACGTCCGGGCGAAGCCGAAGCACCTCGCCCAACTGGAGTCGTGGCTCCGCTCGTATCGACCCGACGAGCTGTTCGACAAGGCAGGCCGGCCACGCCAGGAGATCCTCGAGCTCGCCCCCCGAGGTGATCGGCGGATGAGCGCGAACCCCCACGCGAACGGCGGACTGCTGCTCGAAGAGCTTGCCCTCCCGGACTTCCGGGACTATGGCGTCGAGGTCGCATCGCCGGGGACGTCGTCGAGCGAGGCGACGCGAGTCCTGGGCACGTGGCTCCGAGACGTGGTTCGCGACAACCCGTCGACCTTCCGGATCTTCGGGCCGGACGAGACGGCGTCGAACCGCCTCGACGCGGTGTTCGAGGTGACGGATCGCGCCTGGATGGGCGAACTCCGGCCCGTTGACGACCACCTCGCACCGACGGGGCGGGTGATGGAGGTCCTCTCCGAGCATCTCTGCCAGGGATGGCTCGAGGGCTACCTCCTGACCGGCCGGCACGGGCTGTTCGACTGCTACGAAGCCTTCATCCACGTTATCGATTCGATGTTCAACCAGCACGCGAAGTGGCTGAAGATGACCCGCGAGATCCCCTGGCGCCGGCCGATCGCCTCGCTCAACTACCTCCTCTCGAGCCACGTCTGGCGCCAAGACCACAACGGTTTCAGCCATCAGGATCCCGGCTTCATCGACCACGTCGTGAACAAGCGCGCGGAGGTCATCCGCGTCTACCTCCCGCCCGACA
>DATBPR010000253.1:0-3850 GCA_036561285.1 Candidatus Limnocylindrales bacterium
CTCGAGCTCGAGCGTCGGGCCCTCGTCTCGGGTCATCTTCGTCGAGGCCGCGCGACGAGGCCGGAAGTCCGCGACGGCCGCGGCCATGATCAGGGCGTCGGCGCCGGTCATCGCGTCTCGGACCGCGTCGCCCATGGCGGCGGTCGCCTCGGCCCGGACGATCGTGACCGCGTCACCTGCCGGCAGCGGCACGCTGACGTTCCCGACCACGAGGGTCACCCGTGCGCCGCGAGCCACGGCCGCTTCCGCCAGGGCAACGCCCATCCGGCCGGTGGATCGGTTGCCGATGAAGCGGACGGGGTCGATCGGCTCCGCGGTCCCGCCGGCGCTGATCACGACCCGCCGGCCGTCGAGGTCGCTCGGGCGAATCGCGCCGATGACCGGCGGCCGTGTGTCCGGGTCCGGGCTGCGCACCGGACGTCCTTCGATGGCGCCGACCACCGCATCCACGATCTCCGAGGTCTCGGCCAGCCGGCCCTGTCCGACCTGGCCCGAGGCGAGCGGCCCGGCCGCGGGCTCCACGATCCGGTAGCCGAATTCGTCGCGCAGCCGGGCGACGTTGGCGCGCGTCGCCGGGTGCCCGTACATCTCGCCATCCATCGCGGGGGCGACGATGACGGGCGCGGTCGTCGCGAGGCAGGCAGCGGTCACGGCATCGCCCGCCAGGCCGGTCGCCATTGCCGCGAGCCAGTGAGCGGTCGCCGGGGCGACGACGATCGCGTCGGCCGAGTCCGCGATCACGATGTGGCCGATCCGCTCGTCCGGCAGCAGTCCACCGACATCGGTCTCGACCGGGTGGCGGCTCAGCGCCGCGAACGTCAATGGGCCGACGAACCGGGTCGCGGACGGAGTCATCAGGACGACGACATCGGCGCCTTCGTCGCCGAGCCGCCGGACGAGGTCGGCGGCCTTGTAGGCCGCAATCGAGCCGGTGACGCCGACGGCGATCAGGCGGCCGTCCAGGCGTCGAGCGCCCGTCGCGCCCGTCATCCGGACAGGCCCAGCTCGAGCGGCTGGCCGCCGCCGACCTCGGCGTGGAGGATCGCAAGCCCTTTCAGGGTCAGGTCCGGATCGATCGCGTCGACGTCGTCGATCCCCTTCGCCCACGGCGCCGCCGACAGGCCGCCCGTCAGGACGACCCGCACCTCCGACGGATCGACGCCGGAGCCCTCCGCGAGCTCGACTCGGATCCGGGCGAGGAGGCCGTTCGCCAGCGCCTGGTGGCCGAGGATCGTGCCGGATTGGATCGCCCCGACGGTGTCGCGACCGATCGCCCGGTCCGGGGTCCGCAGCTCGACCCGCGGCAGCTTCGCCGTCCGCCCGGCCAGCGCCTCGATCCCGAGCTCGAGCCCGGGCGCGATCGCCCCGCCGACGAACGCGCCGTCGCCGGCAACGCAGTCGAAGGTCGTCGCGGTTCCGAAGTCGGCGACGACGACGGGCGTCCCGTGGAGGCGGGCCGCGGCGAGGGCGTTGACGAGCCGATCGGCGCCGACCTCGGCCGGCCGGTCGGTCCGGATCGGGATCGGGACGGTGCCCGAGGAGGCGACCAGGAGCGCCCGCTCGCGACGCTCGGCGATCGTGGCCAGCGAGTCGGTGAGGCTCGGGACGACGGAGCAGGCGGCGATCGAGGAGACATCGGCGAAGGTCGCGTCGTCGAGGTCGAGGAGCGCGTCGAGGAGGTGCTCGACCTCGTCGGTCGACGATCGCGGGCGGGTCGTGGCCCGGCGCGTCGCGATGAGGACGCCACTCCGGAACAGGCCGGTCGTGACGTTCGTGTTCCCGATGTCGACGGCGAGCAGCATGGCGGGATGATACGGGTCGAATCCGGCGGGTTCGCGCGGGGTCCGCTGCGCTACCATCGACACCGCCCACCGCCGCCCGTCTTCCCCAGGAGACCAGCCGTGTCGAGCGCCCCGCTTGCGAAGTTCTTCGTCAACCAGGGCCTCGTCTCGAGCCGGACGGACATGCAGAACCTGCTCCGCCCACTCCTCAAGCAGACGGTGTCGTACCGCTACCACCGCGGCCGCGAGCTGATCGCCCACGGCACCGGCTGGGTCGAACGGATCGTCGTCGACGACCCCGAGACGTCGACGTACTTCACGCCGATCTCGATCTCGCTCAACGTCGATTCGTTCGAGCACCTCGAGTTCGACACGCGACCGGATCAGCTCCTCGTGTACGCCCTCGTCCAGGGCGACGAGCGCGTGATCATCGAGTACGCCCCGTTCACCGCGTCCGAGGGCGACGAGAGATCCGGCGCCCAGCAGCTCGCGTTCGACACGTCCGGGTTCGTGCAGATGGAGCTCCAGGGGCTCGAGGACGCCGGTGCCGGGACGGACGACTCGCCGGAACCGGCCCGCCGCAACCCCGAGGCCGACGCGGAGGCCTGAGCACCGGCTCCGCCGCCGGGGCCGATCGCGCCTCGTCCCACGTCCTGCCGCCGGTCGATTCTGTCCGTCGGGCGAGCGGGACCAACGATCGTGCTCACCAGGCGGGCGAACGGACCGTCCAGGGCCGCCGTGTGGGCCTCCGGACCCCGAGATTCGGTCGTTTGGTCCGTCTCGCGGACGGAAACGACACGTCCGGCGTCCTCGATGGGTGCCGACCGGTCCGTTCGCTCGTGGGGCGCGCAGCCAGGGCGGGAGGCGGTGGGCCCGGTGCCTCAGGATTGAGCCAACACCTCGAGGATCCAGCGGGCGTGCCGCCTGGTCCGCGAGCTCGGATCCTCGAGACGGGCCTCGAGCTGGTCGCGCAGCTCCGGGTCGTCGACGTGTCGGGCGAGCCGTCCGAAGAACCGGAACTCGCGCCGGTCGTACCCGTCGACGGCGACCAGGACCACGGCCCGAAGCCGCCTCTCGAAAGCCGGCGTCAGTGGAGCCCGCTTGAGCACCTGGATGACCTGCTCGGTCGTGTAGCCGCTCTGGTCGCAGTAGATGTCGGCCTCGAGAAACCGCGTCAGCGTCTCGACGTCGGCGGCCGAATCCGTGCCGGCGCTCACGGCAGAGAGCGCCTCGTGGATCGGCCCGTACAGGCCGATCAGCTGCTCGTGGAGGAACCCGACCTGCGCCTGGGCGACGGTCCGCTTGGGCGAGTCCCGCTCCAGGCGCCACGTCGGCCAGAGGCCGTCCTTCGCGCCGGCCAGGCGCCCGGCGCGGTTGCGGATCTCCTCGACCGTCGGACGGTGACCTGGCGGCGGCCGGCGGGCCCACGAATCCTCCGGGTGGCGGACAAGCCAGGCATCGGTGGCCGCCTCCTGCCAGGCCGGCCACGTCACCCGGTCGTCGTGACTCGGCGAACGACGCGTCTCCTCGAGCGCCCGTTCGGTCTCGCGCATCCGGGCGTCCGCCGCGGCGATCGTGCCCCGGCGCCTCGTCAGTGCCCGCGCTCCCCGCGAACGTACGGGATCCCGAGCGCGGCCGGCGCACCGAGGCGGCGGCGTGACGCACCGCGTGCCCCGACGATGACCACCGCGATGACGAACAGGTACGGCAGCATCTCGAGGAAGAACGTCGAGGAGCGGCCCGGCAGGAACGGGTTCTGGACCCCGAGGATCGTGTTGACGCCCTGGAGCGCGAGGATGAACGGCGTGATCGCGGCGAACAGGTAGGCACCGAGAGCGGCGCGGATCGGGTCCCAGCGGGCGAAGATCACGAGCCCGATCGCGATCCAGCCGCGGCCGTTGACCGTCTGGTCGCCGAACCAGCCGGGAGAGACCGCGAGCGTGATCGTGGCGCCGGCGAGGCCGGCCAGGACTCCTCCGACGACGACGTAGGCGTAGCGGAGCCGGAAGACGCCGATCCCCTGGGCGTCGGCGGCCGCGGGAGCCTCGCCGACGGCGCGGAGGTGGAGG
>DATBPR010000254.1:0-10162 GCA_036561285.1 Candidatus Limnocylindrales bacterium
GACGGATCCCGCCGCGCCGGGACGGGCCCCGACGGCCCCCCTCGCCGTGGTCGGCGTCGAGCTGGGGCTGGCCCCACCCGGCTTCGACCCGATGAGCGGCTCGGCGGAGCTGCTCGGCCTCCAGGCGACGGCATCCGGGACCGGCGACACCGGCTGGTCGCCCGTGGCGGTCAGCGGCGCGACGAGCGGCTGGCACTGGGATCGGACGGACGACGGCGCGCCCGACCCGTACCCGACGACGGCCGGCCGGCCGAACCTCGTCTCGTCCAGCGAGGGCGCGCCGATCTTTCCGACCGCGAACGGCGGCACCCGGTTCCGGCTGGCGGCCGGCGCCGGGGCGGCCACCGTGGGCGATGACGCCGCCATCCCGGTCATCGCCTCCGACGCGTTCCTGGCCCAGTCGGGCGTGTCCGTCGGCGACGAGGTCCGGATCTCGAGCGCCGGCCGGACGTTCGCCGTCCGCCTGATCGGCTCGACGCCGGGCATCGCGCCGCTCGATCCGGGCAAGCCGGTCCTCTTCGGCGACCTGGCGACCGTCGACCTCGCGCGCTACGGCGCGACGGGCAACGTCCAGCAGGCGGACGAGTGGTGGCTGCGCACAGACCCGGGCGCCGAGCCGGCCGTCCTCGCCGCCCTCCGCGGCCCCGGCATGGACACGTCGCGTGTCGTCGGCCGGGAGGAGCTGACCCGGAGCCTGAGCACGGACCCCGTGCCGCTGGGGCTCATCGGGATTCTGGCCCTGGGCTCGCTCAGCGCGATGATCTTCGCGACGATCGGGTTCCTCGTGACGGCGACCGTCTCCGCGAACGAGCGGCTCGGCGAGTTCGCCCTGCTCCGGGCGCTCGGCCTGTCGACCCGCCAGCTGTCGTGGTGGCTGTCGATCGAGAGCCTGTTCCTGCTGATCGTCGGGCTCGTCGCGGGGGCGCTCCTCGGGGCGCTGCTCGCCTGGCTCGTCCTGCCGTTCACGACCCTGACGCAGTCCGGCGCCGAGCCGGTGCCGGCGCCTGCCGTCGTGATGCCGCTGGGCATCCTGCTCCCGGTCTACGCCGGGATCGTCCTGCTGTTCGTGCTCGCCCCGCTCCTGGCCAGGCGCCAGCTGCCGGAGGTCCGGATCAGCGGCGTGCTCCGGGCGAGGGAGAGCTGATGACCAGCGTCCTCGTCGCGCTCCGCCGCCTCCGTGACGACCGGGTCCCGGCCATCGGCCTGGCGTTGCTGGTCCTCGTCACCGCGACGGTCGCGGGCCTGGCGCCACGGATCCTCGAGCGCGTCGGAGACGACGCCCTGCACGGCGTGGTCGCCGCCGCCGACCCGGTCCAGCGCGACGTCACGCTGTTCGAGGAGGAGGCGATCCCGGCCGATCCCGGGGACCCGCTCAAGCTCGTCCAGGAGGAGGGCGACCGCCTCGACGAGCCGATCCCGGACTCGATCGCGGGGCTGATCGCGTCGCGGTCGACGGTCGTGGACAGCGCCCGGTTCCAGGTGCGCGCCGACACGAACGACCCGACCTTCGTCCGGTTCCGGATCCAGCCCGGCGCCGAGACGCGGATCCGCTACGTCGCGGGGGTTGAGCCAACGGTCACGACCGACCAGGTCGCCCTGCCGGAGGCGCTGCGCAGGTTCACGCCCTTCGCTGACGACGCCTCGGGGACGCCGGTGATGGTTCCGGTCATCGGGGCCGCGATCTCCAGCGAGTCGGCGAAGACGCTCGGTGCGTCGCTCGGCTCGACCTGGTTCCTCTCGCTCGACTCGCGGGACTCGCTCGTCGGCCGGTCGACGGGCGTCGTCCAGATGCGCGTCGACGGCATCTACGACGTCACCGACGAGCACGATCCCTTCTGGTCGAACGACCAGACCGTCAACCACGTCGGTATCCGGACCCTCGGCGGCGACACCCGGCTCCTCGACATCGGAGCGCTGCTGCCGGCGGCGACGTACGGCGAGGTCGTCGACGCGAGCAACGCCCTGAACGTGCCGGTGCGCTACGCCTGGCGCCACTTCGTCGACGCGGCCCGGCTTTCCGCGGCGAGCCTCCCGGCAACGATCCAGGACGCCCGGCGGCTCGAATCGACATATCCGCAGGCGCAGACGGGGACCGGGGTCCTCAACGGCGTCGCGATGCGGAGCGGGCTGCTCGGTCTCCTCGTCGCCCACGCCGCCCGCTGGTCCGCCGCGACGGCGATCCTGACGGTGGTGGTGCTCGGGCCTGCCGCGGTGGCGATCGCCGCCCTCGCGCTGGTCGCGATGCTGGCCGCTCGCCGCCGCCGGCCCGCGCTGGCGCTCGTGCGCGGGCGCGGAGCGACGCTCGGCCAGGTGACGCGGGCTGTCCTCGTCGAAGGCCTCGTGATCGTCGCCCCGATGGTCGTCCTCGGCCTGGTTCTCGCGATCGCCCTGCTGCCGGGTGCCGACGCGCTGCCGACGGTGCTCGCGGCCGTCGCGGTCGGGGTCGTCGCGATCGGACTGCTCGTCCTGACGGCGCTCACGGGCGGGGCGGCGACGGTCACGCCGGCCCGCGACGCGGACGACGTCCCCCGCGGCCCGTCGATCCGCCGACTCGTGTTCGACGGCGTCGTGATCGTCCTCGCGATCGTGGCGGCGTGGCTCCTCCGCGAGCGCGGCATCCGCGGGACGAGCAGCGCGGGCACGCTCGCGGCCGCGGACCCGCTCGTCGCCGCGGTGCCGGTCCTCGTCGGTGTCGCCGTCGGGCTGATCCTCGTCCGGCTCACCCCGATCCCGCTCCGGGTCCTCGGCCGGATCGCCGCCCGGGGCCGCGGTCTCGTCCCGGTCCTCGCGATGCGTCACGCCGCCCAGGGTGGGACGACGACGGCCGTCCTGATCGTCCTCCTGCTCGCCGCGTCGATCGGGGCGTTCTCGACCGCGACGCTGGTTCACATGGATCGCGCCGGCGCGGCCTCGTCGTGGCAGGAGATCGGGGCGCCGTTCCGGATCACGTCGTTCGGCGGTCCGCTGCCGCTGACGATGAATGTCGCGAAGATGCCCGGGGTCCGTTCGTCCGCGCTGCTCTTCGAGCGGAGCGTCCCGATGGGCGACCTCGGGACCCGCGTGAACCTGGTCGCGGTCGACCTGCCGGCCTACGAGCAGATCACCGCGGGCACGCCAGGCGACCTGGAGCTCCCCACGGAGATGCTTGTCGACCGGCCTGCCGGCGATGTGATCCCGATCCTCGTTCCGCAGTCCCTCGCCGATCGCCCGGATGGCGTGCCGGTCGGCTCGACGTTCCCGGTCGCCATCGACGGCTACCGCTACCAGATGCAGGTCGTCGGGACACGCCCGAGCTTCCCGACGGTCGACCCGGGGTCGGCCTTCGCGATCGCGTCGCGGAGCCAGCTCAAGGCCGTCCATCCGGAGCCGCTGCTCGGTCCGACGGTCGCGTTCGTCGACGCGGCCGAATCCGACGAGCCGGCGCTCCGCGCCGCCGTGGCCGCGGCCACGCCCGTCGGGATCGTGGAGAGCCGCCTGCAGTTCGAGGGGGCGTTCACCGATTCGCCGGTCACCGCGGCGATCCAGGCCGGGATCCTCGTCGCCGCCGCGATTGCCGGGCTGTACGCCGCCGTGGCCGTGGCGGCGGCACTGGCGTTGTCCGGCGCGTCGCGGGCGAGCGAGGTCGCGCGGCTGCGGACGATGGGGCTGTCGCGACGGGACGGCCTCGGGCTGTCGGTGCTCGAGCACGGGCCGATCGTCCTGATCGCCGGGCTGGGCGGGATTGCGCTCGGCCTCGGGATCTTCGTGCTGGTCGAGCCCGGCCTCGGGCTCGACGGGCTGATCGGGGCGGCCGTCGAGGTCCCGTTCAGCGTCGACGCGCGGCAGATGGCGGCGATCCTCGGGCTGGTCCTCGCGGTCGCGGTGGTCGGCGTGCTGCTGGCAACATGGGCCGGGCGGCGCGGCGCGCCGATCCGGGCCCTGCGCGAAGGAGCGGACTGATGACGGACCTCGACCGGCGCGGCTCGGCCGGCCCCGGCGCCGCTCCGGAGAGCGAGGACGGCGGGATCCCGGCGGCCGAGATCATCGACCTGCCGAGGGGGAGCGGCGGAGGAGGCAGGTTCGCCGGCTCCGCCGCCGCCTCGACGCCCGCCCTGCCGCGAACGGCCGACCGGCGCTGGCAGGCCGCCGACGGGCGCCAGATCGTGTGCGAGGGTCTCGTCCGGATCTACAAGGTCGCGGATCTCGAGGTCGTCGCGCTGCAGGGCCTCGATCTCGTCGTCCGCGATGGCGAGATGATCGCGATCGTCGGCGCCTCGGGCAGTGGCAAGTCGACGCTGCTGAACATCCTCGGCGGGCTCGACACGCCGTCCGCGGGCCGGGCCGTCGTGGCCGGCCACGACCTGTCGCAGCTCGGACGTCGCGAGCGGACGCGATACCGCCGCCGCGTCGTCGGGATGATCTGGCAGCAGACAGCCCGGAACCTCCTGCCGTACCTGACGGCCCGGGAGAACGTCGAGCTGCCGATGACCCTCGACGGCCGGCCGCGGCGGAGCGAGCGGGCGCGGCTCCTGCTCGACCTGGTCGGGCTCGGCGAGCGGCTCGATCACCGACCGGAGCGGCTGTCCGGCGGCGAGCAGCAGCGGGTCGCGATCGCGGTGTCCCTCGCCAACGAGCCGGCCGTCCTCTTCGCCGACGAGCCGACGGGCGAGCTCGACACGACGACGTCGCACGAGATCTTCGGGCTGCTGCGGCGGGTCAACGAGGAGCTCGGGACGACGATCGTGATCGTGACCCACGACCCGCTGGTCTCCGAGCAGGTCCAGCGGACGGTCGCGATCCGCGACGGCCGGACCTCGACGGAGACGCTGCGTCGCTCGCAGCTGACGGACACGGGCGAGCACGACCTCGTGAGCGAGGAGTTCGCGGTGCTCGACCGGGCCGGACGCCTCCAGCTGCCGAAGGCGCTCGTCGCGGCGCTTGGGTTGCAGGACCGGGTCCGGCTCCGGCTGGAGGGCGATCACGTCGAGATCTGGCCGGATGTGTCGGGGCCCGCGGACCGGCCATCGACTGGTGATGGCGGTAGCCGCATCGCGGTCGACGGCGCCACGGACGCTGGCGCGGCGACGACCGACCGGGAGCGAGGCCGATGACGGCGGTCGACCTGCCGCCGACGTCGCCCGCCTCGACCGGCCCGGCGCGGCCCGTCCTTCGCGCGATCGACGTCGTCCGCGACTACCCGTCCGGCGACAACGTCATCCACGCCCTGCGTGGCGTCAGCCTGTCGGCCGATCCGGGCCGGCTCATCGCCGTCCGCGGCCGGTCGGGGAGCGGCAAGACGACGCTCCTGAACATCCTCGGCGGCCTCGACCAGCCGTCTTCCGGGCAGGTCTTCATCGAGGACCACGAGGTGAGCGCGATGTCCGAGGACGAGCTCGTCGACGTCCGGCGGCGCTCGGTCGCGTTCATCTTCCAGGCCTTCGGGCTCGTGCCGATCCTGTCCGCGGCCGAGAACGTCGAAGTCCCGCTCCGCCTCGTGAAGACCGATCCGAAGACGCGTGATGCGCGGGTCCGCGAGCTGCTCGAGCTCGTCGGGCTCGGCGGGCGGATGAAGCACCGGCCGCACGAGCTGAGCGGTGGCGAGCAGCAGCGGGTGGCGATCGCCCGGGCGCTGGCCAACCAGCCGCGGATCCTGCTCGCCGACGAGCCGACCGGCCAGCTCGACACCGAGACCGGCCACGTGATCATGACCCTGCTGCGGGACGTCGTCCGGACCCAGGGACTGACCGCGATCGTCGCGACCCACGACCCGGTGATGCTCGACGTGGCCGATCAGGTCCTCGAGCTCCGCGACGGCGAGCTGCTCGAGCACCCGCCCCGCGGCTGATCGCGCGGTCCCTCGGGGGCACCCGGTCCTAGCGCAGGCCGCCCGACGCCACGATCAGCAGCGTGACGATGTACACGTGCGCCGCCGCGCCCCACAGGATCGAGCCCGTTCGCCACGCGAACCAGCCGTAGATCGCGCCGCCGACGAACGTCGAGAGGAGCTCCGTCTCGGGCTTCGTCAGGTGCTCGAACGTGAACGGGAAGAGCGCGATGACGAGCGCAATCGGCCCGAAATACCGGGCGAGGGCGAGCATCAGGAAGCCGCGGAAGATGAACTCCGTCGAGAACAGGTCGAGGATGTTCGTCACGAGCAGGCCCGGCACCGGCTCGTCCGACGGCGTGTAGTAGGCCCGGAAGTCCGGCAACGTCGCGAGCAGCAGGATGATCGGCGTCATCACCGCGCAGCCGACGAGCGCGAGTCCCAGGCCCCAGCGCCAGTCGCCCAGGCGAAGGCCGTAGCGGCTCGGCCGGTCGCGGAAGCCGAGCACGACGATCGCCAGCGGGACGATGAGGTAGAGGAAGAGCCGGCTGTACGCCTGGAGTCGCTGCTCGCCGGGGTTCCGGTCGTAGCGCAGCAGCTCGTGCGGGATCAGCGTCCGCTGGAAGTCGAAGATGACCAGGAGGATCGTCGCGACGACGACGACCGTCGAGCGGACGGGCAGCTCGAGGCCGGCGAGGCGGAACGTCCGGAGGTCCGCGTCGTCCGGCGGGTAGGCCGGCATCGTGAACATCCGGTCGAGCAACGAGCGGGCGGACGATGCGGCCGACACGCCCGCGAGCCTAGCGGGTCGCGCCTGCTACCGTCCGCGCGTGGACGACGCGACGCTCGCACGGCTCGAGCACGACAACATGATCGAGTGGGCGCGGGTCTTCACCGCCCAGGTCCCGGGTTCCCTGGCCCGCGTCGACGGCGGGATCGGAACGTTCCTCACCGGGCTGCGAGCGCCGCTGTTCAACCAGATCGTCGTGGTCGACGATGCCGCCACGGACGAGGCCCTCGGCGATGGCGTGGCGGCGGCCCGCGAGCGGAAGACGCGCTTCTGCGTGGTGCTCCGACGCGGCGTTGACGATCGGTTCGGCCCGGGCCTGTCGGATCTCGGGCTGGTGGTCGACGGACACGTCCTGCCCGGGATGGCGTTCCACCCGATCCCGTCGTCGATCGCCGGGGTGTTCGACGGCTTCGACATCCGGGTCATCCGCGACGCGGCGGGACTCGAGGACCACATCCGCGCGGCGGCCGAGGGGTTCGGGTTCCCGGAGCCGTTCGCTCGGGCCGTCATCGGCGAGAAGCTCTGGGCGCGCGATCGCTGCACGGTCTACGTCGGCTACGAGGACGACGCGCCGATCTCGGCCGGGTTCAGCGTCCGGACCGGGCGGACGCTCGGGATCTTTACGATTGCGACAGTGCCCGCCGCTCGCGGGCGCGGCCACGGGTCGGCGATGACGGCCCGCGTCGTCGCGGACGGGGTGGCAGTCGGCTGTGACGTCGCGACGCTCCAGGCGAGCGAGGAGGGCCGCCCGATCTACGAGCGGCTCGGGTTCCGGCTCGTCCAGGAGTACGACCTCTACGTCGAGCCGCGCGACTGACGCGGGCGCGCCGGGGCCGCCGGCCCCTGCGGCGAGGCCAGAGCTAGGCGCCCGAAAGCGCCCCGAGGTGCTCGGTCAGCCGGAGGTTCTCCCGGTAGTCGATCGGGACCTCGACGAGCGTCGGTCCATCCGTCTCGAGCGCGCGGCGGAGGCAGGGGAGCAGATCGTCGGCGGAGGTCGGTCGGAAGCCGCGGATCCCGAACGACTCCGCGTAGGCGACGAAGTCCGGGTTGCCGAAGGCGACGCCGAACGGCCGGCCGAACTCGTTGCGCTGCTTCCAGTCGATCAGGCCGTAGCCGTCGTCGCGCCAGACCACGACCGTGATGTTGGCCCCGATCCGCGTCGCGGTCTCCAGCTCCTGGCTGTTCATCAGGAAGCCGCCGTCACCGCACAGCGCGACGACCTTCCGGTCCGGATGGACGAGCTTCGCGGCGATCGCGCCGGGGACGCTGATCCCCATCGCGGCAAACCCGTTCGAGATGATCACCGTGTTCGGCTCGTAGGCCTGGTAGAGGCGGGCGACCCAGACCTTGTGGGCGCCGACGTCCGACACGACGATGTCGTCGGGGCCGAGCGCTTCGCGAAGGTCCGCGATCGCCCGTTGCGGGGTGATCGGGAGGGCGCCGCCGTCGCCGCTGCGAGCCCCCGCGAGCTCCTCGAGGAGCGCCGTCCGGAGATCGGCATGGACGAGCGTCTCGCGGGCCTCGTGCCGCTCCCCGGCGTCGCGGCCACTGATTCCACGGGGCTGGACCGCGGCGAGGAGCCGGCGGAGGGAGCCCTCGATGTCGCCGACGAGCTCGATCTCGGGCCGGTACTGCGCGTCGACCTCGGCCGGCTGGGTGTCGATATGGAGGATCCGCTTGCGGCCGTCCGGGTTCCAGGCCGCGGGCGCGTACTCGACGAGGTCGTAGCCGACACAGATCACGAGGTCCGCCCGGTCGAAGCCCGACAGGACGTGGTCGCGCGCCTGGAGCCCGACGGCCATCAGCGACAGGTGCGACCGGTCGTCGATCGCGCCCTTGCCCATGAACGTCGCCGCGACAGGCACATGCAGGCCGCGGGCGAACGCTCGCAGCTCCGACGCCGCGCGTCGGCGGAGGACGCCGTTGCCCGCCAGGACGAGCGGCCGCTGGGACGTCGCGATCAGCTCGGCGGCGTGCTCGATCGCCTCGTCGGTCGGCTCCGGGAAGTAGGTGTGGCCCGGCTCCAGCGGCCGGAGGCCGTCCGGCACGGGCGCCGCGGCGAGGTTCTCCGGCAGCTCGATGTGCGTGGGCCCGGGCTTCTCGAGGACCGCGACCCGGAAGGCCTTGCGGACGATCTCGGGGATCGCTTCGACCCGCTCCACGCGGGTGTTCCACTTCGTCACCGGCTCGACCATCCGGACGATGTCGACGACCTGGTGCGCTTCCTTGTGGAGCTTGTCGGAGCTCGCCTGGCCGGTGATCGCGACCATCGGCGCCCGATCGAGGTAGGCGTCCGCGACGCCTGAGATGAGGTTCGTCGCGCCCGGCCCGAGGGTGGCCATCGCGACGGAGGCCTTGCCCGTCAGCCGGCCGTGGACGTCGGCCATGAAGGCGGCGCCCTGCTCGTGGCGGGTCGTGACGTGTCGGGGCGCGGGCCGTCCGTCGTCGCGGCGGTCCCCTGCCACGCCGAGGGCGTCGAGGATGTCCATCGTCTCCTCGCCCGGGACCGAGAAGACGTATTCACACCCTTCGACCGCGAGGCACTCGACGAGGAGCTGGGCGGCGGTCCGTGGGTCGCTCACGACGGCGAGCCTAGCAGGCACCCCTGCTGGTTGGCGCTCTGCTCGGCGCCCCGCCACGGCGGCCCGCCCGCCGCGCGGATCGACCGCTCGGCGCCCGGATCGGCACGGCGCCGCGCAGATCGTCCCACGTTCCATTGGTCGGTTGCGGTGCTCGCCGCGGGCCCGCCGAGCGACGGCTGGATCACGGGGCGATCCGACCGTCGCCCAGATACCCGTTTGGATCGCCCCACGTCCCGGTCGTCGGGTCGGAAGGGCGGTTTGCGACCAATGGTTCGTCGGGCGTTCCAGCCGAGGGCGGAGGGCAAGCGACGGCCTCTGGGCGGGCTAGGCCTCGACGAGCGGCACGTCCACCACGTGCTCGGACAGGAACCAGACCTGCATCTCGTGGCGCCGGAGGCAGTCGCCCATCAGCAGGTCGTTCGTGCCCCAGTCGCCGGACTTCTCGGTCCGCTCGATGCCGGCGCGGACCTTCTCGATGATCGTCTCGTGAGCGTCGAGCAGCCGGCCGAGGGTCACCGGCACCTCCTCGGAGCCGTCGGGCGGGCGGGGGATCGTCGTCAGCTCGGCCGCGTGCCGCGGGTCGCCGACACTGATCCCGCCGAGCATCTGGACGCGTTCGGCGATCTCGTCCACGAGCTCGAGCTGCTCCCCCGCGTGCTTGTCGAACAGCAGATGGAGCTGGTAGAAGGTCGGCCCGACCGCGTTCCAGTGCGACTTCTTGTACAGCGCGGCAAGGACCATGCTGTCCGAGAGGATCTCGTTCAGGAGCCGGCAGCTGTCCGACCGGGTCTGGGCGGACAGGGCGATCGGCAGCTGGCGCAGGGTGCCGAACCGCTGGAGCTCGGGAGCGTGTTGACCGAGCCGGGGCTGGGGCGACCTCCGTGAGCGGGTCGTCGACCGCGATCGCGACGCGGGATGAGAGCCGTTGCCGCTGGAGCGGCGGGTGGTCGTCGCCATGGGTGCCTCCATGGGCGCACCGGACGGGCT
>DATBPR010000255.1:0-6342 GCA_036561285.1 Candidatus Limnocylindrales bacterium
CGGTGCACGTTCGTCAACTCGTGAACCCTCCTGTGGTGTGTGCTGGAGCCGGCGGATGAACGACGGCGGTGGAATGCGCGAAGGCTAGAACCCTGACAATGGCGTTGTCAAGGATGTTGCGAAACGTTTGCTGTCGTCGGCGGGTCCGGAGAGTCGCATCACCAGTTCGGCCGGGCCGGTCTCAGCCGGTCGCTGCCGCATCCGGCTGTGCCAACGGTGGTCCCTTGACGAACCGGACCGCCACGGCGCTGACCCCGATGCTGATCGCGACCGCGGCGACGAGCGCGACGTAGAGGTCGTCGGTGATCGCGCCGGCGGCGATCGCGGCGGAGCCGAGCACGAACGAGAACTCCCCGATCTGGCCGAGCCCGACGGCGAGCTGGCCGGGGCGAACCGGCAGCCGGAACGACCGCGCCAGGATCCACGCGACCAGGACCTTCGTGACGAGGATCAGGGCCAGCAGCACGGCCAGCCAGCCGAGGCCCCGGACCAGCGCCGCGGGCTCGATCAGGGTCCCGATCGCGACGAAGAAGAGGACCGCGAACAGGTCGCGGAAGGGGAGCAGCCGGCGGCGAGCCTCGGCGGCCTCGGCGCTCTCGGTGACCGCGAGGCCGCCGACGAACGCCGCGAGGGCGAGCGGGACACCGAACAGCTGCGAGCCGAGGCCGGCGAGGGCGAGGCCGCTCGCGACCGACGTGATCAGGAACAGGTCGTGCTCGCCGTGGAGGGCCTTCAGCGCGATCGGGAGGAGCCGGGCGACCCCGACAGCGAGGACGAGGAACGCGACCAGCCCGACGGCCGCCTGGCCGAGCGGCCGCCCGCCGATCCCCAGAAGCGCCAGGAGGACGGCCGCGATCACGACCCCGGTGCTGTCCTGGATTGCGCTCCACCCGAGCAAGGCGTCCTCCGTCGGCCGATCCGTCGTGCGACGCCGGCTGCGGGTGATGTTGACGATGACGACCGACGACGACAGCGCCACGGACAGCCCGATCAGCGCGGCCGGCAGCGGCGCCAGGCCGAGCACGGCGAGGACGAGGGCCGACGCCAGCGTCGTGACGACGACCTGGATCGGCGCCGCGAGGAACAGCCCGCGCTGCTCGGACCGGATCCGGAGGAGGTCGACCTCGATGCCGACCTCGAACAGGAGCAGGACCACCCCGAGGTCGGCGAGCAGCTGGAGCTGCTCGTGGTCCGCGACGTAGCCTGGGGTGAACGGCGAGACGACGATGCCGAGGCCGAGATAGCCGACGACCGCCGGCAGGCCGATCCGCCGGGCGATCCAGCCGGCCAGGACGGCGGCGAGCAGCAGGACCCCGATCTCGAGGATCGGTCCGGCGGTGTGCTCCATCGCCCGATGGTAGCCGGTGGCGGCGTGGCTCCCGGCGCCGGGTCCGGCCGGTCGGAGGCGTCGCGCGAGGCGCCAGCGAGGGGCGCCGCGCGAGGTCAGCCGGCGGCGGTCCCGGCCGTGTCGCCGATCAGCTGCTCGTGGAGCAGCTCCTGGCATTCGCCCTTGCCGATCGCGATCACCTTGTCGCCCTCCGCCAGGACCATGTCCGGCCGGAGCGGGGTCGCGACGCCGTCGCGGATCACCGCGAAGAGCGAGCAGCCCTCCGGAATGGGGATGTCCTTCGGTGCCCGGCCGATCGCCGGCGAGCCCGCCTGGAGATGGGCCTCGATCAGCTCGAGCTCGCCCTCGCCCAGCGCGGCGAGATGGAGCAGCTCGTGGACCGGGATGTCCTGTTCGATCGAGCCGAGGACCATCCGCGTCGGGCTGATCAGCTCGTCGACGCCGAGATGCTTGAACAGGTCCTCGTTCTTCGGGTTGTTGACCCGGGCGATCGTCCGCGGGACGTCGAAATGGTGCTTCGCCATCTGGCAGATCACGAGGTTGTCCTCGTCGTCGCCGGTCACGGCCGCGACGATGTCCGCCCGGTTGGCGCCGGCCTCGGCGAGGTACTTGCCCTCGCAGCCGTCGTGCGAGATGACGATCGAGCCGATCTCGTCGGCGATCTGGTTGGCCCGGTCCTTGTCCTTCTCCATCAGGACGACCTCGTGGCCGCTGTCGATGAGCTCCTTGGTGAGGTAGTAGCCGACCTTGCCCCCGCCGATGACGAGCACGAACACGAGTCTCAGCCCTCCCGGGCGGTGGTCGACGCCAGCGGCGTCGGGATCGATCCATTGGGTGACGCGCCGTCCGCGGCGGCCGAGCTCGCACCCGGGCCACCGCCGGCCGCAGCTCCCGCCTCGGCGGTCTCGCCGAGATGGTGCTCGCCGCCCGGGTGCTGACCGGTCGGTGCCGAGAGGCCCGGCCCGAACGACAGCCCGAGCCCGAGGTAGTCGCTGACGGCGCTCGCCATGAGGTTCGTCCGGCACAGGGTCGCCAGCCCGAGGTCCGCGTAGGCGCGGGCGCGGAGCGGGTCGTTGACCTTGGCGATCACCTCGTGGCAGCCGAGCGCCTCGGTGGCCAGTTGGGCGGTCATGACATTGCGGTTGTCGCCCTCCGTCATCGCCATGAACAGATCGGCGCCTTCCGCGCCGGCCCGGCGCAGCGTGTCCTCGTCGGTGCCATCGCCGCGGACGGCGGTGCCGCGATAGGAGCCGGGCAACCGGTCGAAGGCCTGGGTCGAGGCATCGATGACGATCACCTCGTGACCGGCCCGGTCGAAGCTGTCGGCGAGGCCCGAGCCCACCCGGCCGCATCCGACGATGACGATCTTCACGCGTTCTCCTCCTGGATCGGCTCGCGCACGACCCAGACCGCACACGGTGCGTTCTTCAGCACGTAGGGAATGGTCCGGCCGATGGCGAAATCGCCGCCGAACTTCGTCCGGTAGGCCAGCCCGACGACCAGGAGATCGGCCTCCCGCTCGACGGCCTCGTCGACGAGGGCCGCGCCCACGTCCCGGGCCTGGAGCAGGACGGGCTCCAGCTTGATGCCGACGTGCTCGGCGGTCGTCTCCGCGAGGTCGAGGACCTGCTGGATCTCCTCGGAGCGTCCCGAGAGGTCGGCGTCGAGGGGCATGGACCAGTCGACCTCGACCACGTGGACGCCGACGAGCTCGGCCTTGTGGGGCTTGCCCGCCTCCGCGACCAGCTGGATGAGGCGCGTCCCGTTCGGGTGTCCCGACAGTGCGATCACGGCACGGTGGAACGTGGGCGCGGCGGTGGGCTCTGGCACGGCGGCGACTCTATCACCGTCCACCGTGGCCGTCCCTCATCCGTTCGGGGGACGACCGCCAGGAGCGACCGCGCGGTCAGGCGGCCGGAGGGCCCGCGGCGGCCGGAGGCTCGGCGGGGGGCGGACCGTTGTCCGGCGGAAGCGGTCCGGCCTCGCCGACCGGTGTCCGCTCGAACAGGGACGGGTCCTCGCGGCGATACGGGACGTTCACGACGACGGTGTGGGGCCGCCCGAGGAGGGCGCTCCGCAGCCGCTTCACCGACTGGTTGTAGAGGATCCGCTCCCACCACCGGCGCGCGACGTACTCGGGCAGCACGACGAAGGTGATCGGCGAGGGCTTGTCGGGCGGCCAGGCCGCGTCGAGGACGTCGAGGTACGCCTCCAGCGGGCCGGTCAGCGCCCGGTACGGCGACTCGACGACGACGAGCGGGACGCCCGGCAGCTGCGTCTCCCAGCGATCACGCAGGCCCTCGGCATCCTCGGGGTCCTCGGTGATGAAGACGGCCCGGACGTCGTCGGAGATCGACCGCGACACGTTCACCGCCTGGATGACGGCGCGGTTGACCCCGGGGATCGGGATGACGACGCGCTCCTCGCGGCGCGGGTTCGTGAAGACGAGGTCCATCCGGACGGCGAGCTCGCGACGGGACGCGTCGTACTGGCGCCGGATGAACAGCATCATCGCGACGAGGACCGGAATGAGGATCACGACGAGATACGCGCCGTCGACGAACTTCACGCTCACGACGACGACGAGGACGACCGCCGTGAGGGCGGCGCCGAAGCCGTTGAGAACGGCCCGCCAGGCCCAGCCGGCGTCGCGGACCTTCCGCCAGTGGCGGACCATCCCGATCTGGCTGAGGGTGAAGCAGACGAACACGCCGACCGAGTAGAGCGGGATCAGCGCCGTCACGTTGCCCTTGAAGAGCCAGATCAGGAAGGCCGCGACCGCCGCGAGAAGGACGATCCCCCACGAGTAGGCGAGGCGGTCGCCGCGATAGGCGAACTGGCGCGGCATGAACCCGTCGACCGCGAGGATCGCTCCCAGCCGGGGGAACGCGTTGAACGAGGTGTTCGCCGCGAGGAACAGGATCAGGGCGGTCGAGGCCTGGAACAGCACGAACAGGACCGTGTCCTTCCCGAACGACGTCGCCGCCACCAGGGACACGGTCGTCGGGATGTCGCCGACGGTCGGCAGGATCTGGTAGGCCCGCGAGATGATCGTGATCCCGATGAAGAGGACGGCCAGGAGGACGGCCATGGCCGTCATCGTGTTGGCCGCGTTCTTGGCCTCGGGCTTCTGGAAGGCGGGCACGCCGTTCGCGATCGCCTCGACGCCGGTCAGGGCCACGGATCCGCCGGCGAATGCCTTCAGGAGCAGGAAGATCGAGAGCTCGCCGCCCGTCAGCACGTCCGCGTTCGGCGTGTCGATCGGGTGGGCCTGGCCGGTCGCGATGTGGAAGAGGCCGATCGCGACCATCAGGAGGGCGAGGAACACGAAGGCGTAGGTCGGGATCGCGAAGATGTTCCCGGACTCCCGCAGGCCGCGGAGGTTCGCGACCGTCATCAGGAAGATGACGACGACCGCGATCTCGATCTTCACCGGGTCGAGCTCGGGGACGACCGACACGATCTGGCCGATCGCCGACGCGGTCGAGACCGCGACGGTCATCACGTAGTCGATCAGGAGCGCGGCCGCGGCGACGAGCCCGGCCATCTGGCTGAGGTTCTCCTTCGCCACCGCGTAGGCGCCGCCGCCGGACGGGTACGCCCGGCAGACCTGGCGGTAGGAGGTCGAGACGACGGCCAGCAGCACGGCGATCGCGATCGAGACCGGGACGGACCAGACGAGGGCGGCGACGCCGGCGGTCGCGAGGACCCGGATGATCTCCTGCGTCGCGTAGGCCGACGAGCTGATCGCGTCGGAGCTGAAGATCGCGAGCGCCTTCTTCTTCGAGAGACGCTCCCCGGCTTCCTCCTCGCTCGCAAGGGGCCGGCCGATCGCGACCTTCCGGACGCCCGCCCACCACCGGCCGACCGCGGTCCGGGGCTGGTTGGCGGCCGCCTTCGCGACCAGCTGGTTCCGGCCGGTGTAGCGGAAGTAGGGCGAGTGGGGGCGCTCGACGCGGACGCGTCGATCTGCCGGTTTCCGGCCCTGCAGAGGCCGGCGCCCTCCGATCATCCGCCTCCGTTCCCGCTCCGGGACTGCTGTCGGTCAGTGGCCGCGACGATAGGGCACGTCCGCGATGACCGTGTGCTCCCGCCCGACGAGCGCCGACTTCAGGCGCTTGGCGGACTGGTTATACAGCAGCCGGTCCCACCAGTGGCGGGCGACGTACTCCGGGAGGACGACGATCGTGATCGGGGCCTCCTTCTCCGGCGGCCAGGCGAGGTCGAGGACGTCGAGGTAGGCGGTGAGCGGGCCGACCAGCGCCCGGTACGGCGACTCGACGATCACCAGCGGCACGCCCGGCACCTGGCGCTCCCAGCGTTTCCGGATGGCCTCGCCGGCCTCCGGATCCTCGGTGACGAAAACCGCCCGGACGTCGACCGCGAGCGTCCGCCCGAACGTGACCGCCTGGACGACCGCCCGGTTGATCCCGTTCACCGGGATCACGACCCGCTGCTCGCGATGGGGCATCCCCAGGACGTACGTGTCGCGGACCTCCAGCTCCTGCTCCTGCGACGCGTACTGGCGGTGGACGAAGGACATCATCCCGACGAGGACGGGGATGAGGACGAGGACGATCAGCGACTGGGGCGCCTTCGCGACGGTGACGACGACGGCCACGACGGCGGTGAGCACGCAGCCGAAGGCATTGATCGCGAGCCGGCGTCGCCAGCCGGGGGGCCGCTCCCGCCGCCAGTGGCGGATCATCCCGGCCTGGCTGATCGTGAAGTCGATGAACACCCCGACGGCGTAGAGCGGGATGATCAGGTGGGTCTCGCCGTTGAAGATCACGATGATCATCGCGGCCAGTGACGCGAGGACGAGGATCCCGTAGCTGAACGCGAGCCGGTCGCCGCGGAATGAGAACTGGCGGGGCATGTTCGCGTCGAGGGCGAGGATCGCGAGGAGCCGCGGGAACGCGTTGTAGCTCGTGTTCGCCGCGAGGAACAGCAGCAGCGCGGTGAACGACTGGAACAGCAGGAACGGGATCGTG
>DATBPR010000256.1:0-3113 GCA_036561285.1 Candidatus Limnocylindrales bacterium
CGTCCGATGCGACGAACCTCCGGGCCAGCTCGATCCGGGTCGCGCTCGCGGCGACGGGGGTGGTCGCGATCGTCTACCTGGCGGTCGCGATCGCGGTCGTGATGCTCGTCACGCGGAGCCTCACCGACCAGATCGACCAGCGGATCACCGCGTCGTTCGTCCGGCTGCCACCCGGGGGCGGCGGATCGGGCGGCGGATCGGGCGGCGGCCCCTACGACCCGCCACCAGCCGACCGGCTCGGCGAGGCGCCCATCCTCCTGTGGCAGGCCGAACCCGACGGGAGCGTGCGGACCGCGCCCACCAACCCGGCCCTGCCGGCGGGGCTCGCGACGGTCGCGGGCCCGGTCACGGCAACGGTCGGAGGCGTCGACCTGCGGCTGGCCGGTCGCCAGGTCGGTGACGACTGGGTCATCGTCGGGCAGTCGCTCGAGCCGGTCTACGACACGCGCTCGACGGTCATCCTCGCCGAGCTCCTGATCGCGCCGATCCTCCTGGCGGCCGTCTTCTTCGGCGCGGTGGCGATCGGTCGTCGCGTCGCGGAGCCCATCGAGGCGGCCCGTCGCCGCCAGCTCGACTTCACCGCCGATGCATCGCACGAGCTCCGGACGCCGCTCGCCGTGATCGAGGCCCACACGAGCCTGGCGCTCGCCCAGCCGCGCGACGTCGCCTGGTACCAATCCGCGTTCGTGCGGGTCGATCACGAGTCGCGGCGGATGCGGCGGATGCTCGAGGATCTCCTCTGGCTGGCCCGGTTCGACGCGTCGCGCCGGCCCCCGAACGAGGAGCCCGTCGACCTTGCCGTGATGGCCGCGCAGGCCGCGGACCGGTTCGGGGCGATCGCCGAGACGCGCCACCTGACGATCGACGTGACCGCCCCACCGGAGGGCGCCATCATCGCGGCACCGCCGGAGTGGCTGGACCGCCTGCTCGGCGTTCTGCTCGACAATGCCTGCAAGTACGCGCCTGACGGCGGCCGCGTGGACGTCGCCGTGGCGGTGGACGGCTCGCGGGTCGTCCTGACCGTGGACGACAGCGGCCCGGGGATCCCGGATGCCGAGCGGACAAGGATCTTCGACCGATTTCATCGGGCCACGACCGCACAGGGTGGGGCGGGCCTCGGCCTCGCCATCGCCGACGCGATCGTCCGGGCCACGGGCGGGCGCTGGCGGGTCGCCGCCGCCCCGAGCGGTGGCGCCCGCATGGGCGTGACCTGGAGCCGGGCGCTCGCATGAGCAGGAGGAACACATGAGTGGACGAGATCCGGTGGGCTGGCAGCAGGCCGGGCTGCCGCTGCCCGAGGCAGCCATCGTGCCGACCCAGGAATCCATCGTCCACGCGCATCGGCGCCGCCGCGCCCTCGATCGTCTTGCGGGATTGACGACCGGACTCGCCGTCGCCGGCGTCGCGGGCACGGCCGGGTTCGCCATCCTCGCCGCGGCGACGTGGTCCGGCGTCCCCGGCGCGCGCACGGTCAACGACCTGCCGGCCGCGGTCGGCCGCGTCGGCGGGGCCTCCGACGGCTCGTCGTCGGGCGGCGCCGGGTCGGGTGGCTCCGGCGGAGTCACGCAGCCCGTCGACCCGAACGGCGGTCTCCTCGACCCGAACGGCGGCACGTTCGGCAGCGGCTCGGGCGGCTCCAGCGGGACCCAGGTCGCCCCACGCGTCCGGCCTGCCCAGCCGCGGTCTGGCCACGCGACGACGGGCGGCTCCGGCTAGACGAGCCAGACGGAGAGAGGCCCCGCGGCGGGCCCTTCGGGCCGCCACATCGCCGTCATTCGTCGCGCCCGGATCGTGACATCCGGCCCGGGCGCGGATCGTTCGCGTCGGCGACCATGATCCGGCCACGCGGATGCATGGCTGTGCCGTTCGCCCACGGCCCATCGCACGACACAGATTCGGACGGTGAACGCGATGCGCGTTCGACGCGGTCTCCTGTTCTGGGGGCTGTTGCTGGTCCCGCTTGGAGCGATCCCCCTCCTCGTCCGCTCCGGCGCGATCGATCCGGCGCGCCTGGCCGACGCCTGGCGCCTCTGGCCGCTGATCCTCGTCGGGATCGGCGTCGCGATCCTCGCGAGCCGGACCCGGTTCGCGCTTGCCGGCCTGGTCGTGATCGCGCTGACGATCGGCACGATCAGTGGCGCGGTGCTGGCGAGTGGCTCCTTCTGGCTCGGTGCGGTCAGCGGCTGCGGGTTCGGCAACGAGACGACGCGCCAGCTCGACCAGTCCGGCGAACTCGGCGCCAGCGCCCAGGTCCGCCTGGAGCTCGACTGCGGCTCGATCGACTTCCGGGCCGGTGGCGACGCCGGCTGGACGCTCCACGCCGCCTATCGCGGCGACCCGCCGAAGATCCAGGCCGAGACGAACCGGCTCTCCATCGGCACGCCGTCCGGGGGCGATCGTCGCCAGGACTGGACGATCGGTATTCCGGCGGCGCAGCTCGGCGCCCTCGACATGACCGTCAACGCCGCGACCTCGACGGTCGATCTCGGCAACGCCGCGATGAGCCGCCTCCGGGCCGACGCGAACGCGGGCGACCTGCGGGTGACGGCCGGTGCCGCCACCATCCAGGAGCTGGATCTCTCGATGAACGCCGGGCGGATCCGGGCCACGATCGGGAGCGCGGCGACGAAGGGCAGCCTGTCGGTCAACGCCGGGTCGATCGACCTGTGCGTGCCACCGGAGGCCGGCCTCCGCCTCGACGTCGAGGATCAGCTGACGTTTGCCACGAACCTGGCCTCGCGCGGGCTGACGCGTGACGGCAACACCTGGACCCGGCCCGCGAGCGGGAGCGCCGGAACGATCGAGCTCTCGGTCGACGGGAACGCCGCGGTCTTCAACCTCGACCCCACGGGAGGCTGCTGATGGGCACCCGTCTCTACCGCTCCCGGGACGACCGGATGATCGCCGGCGTCGCCGGCGGCGTGGCCGACTACTTCCAGCTCGACCCATCGCTCGTCCGGATCGTCTGGGCCCTGCTCGCGTTCGCCGGCGGCTTCGGGATCCTGCTCTACATCGTCATGGCGATCGTGGTCCCCGAGGAGGACTTCGGACCGGACCCGTGGACGGCCGGACCGGCCGGACCTGCCGGACCGCCCGGTGCCGGTCCGGGATCA
>DATBPR010000257.1:0-1856 GCA_036561285.1 Candidatus Limnocylindrales bacterium
GGCGTGGGGATACGGGACGACGACCATGGGGAGGCCGAGCGCGGTCACCTCGGCCAGTGTCGACGAGCCGGCCCGGCCGATGACGAGGTCGGCCGCCGCGAGAGCGAGTCCCATGTCGTCGCGGAGGAACGGGAACGGCCGGTACCGATCGCGCAGCGGCTCCGGCAGCTCCTCCCGGCCGGCCAGCGCGGCGGCGTACCCGTCGTCCCCGGTGACATGGATGACGTGGGTCCGCTCCACGAGGGCGGGCAGGGCCTCGGCGACGGCCGCGTTGAACCGCCGGACCGCCTGCGAGCCGCCGAAGACGAGGAGGAGCCGGGCATCGGCCGGCACGCCGAAATGATCGCGGGCGGCGGCCCGATCGATCGTGCCGAGGTCGCGGATCGGCGTTCCCGTCCGGAAGCACGGCGCGGCGGATCGGAGGGTCCCGCACGTCGCTGCGAAGCTCACCGCGAGGACCCCGGCGAGACGGGCGGTCGCCCGGACGCTCCGGCCCGGGACGACGTTGCCCTCCCACAGGACGACCGGGATGCGGAGCGGTGCGGCCGCCATGAGGATGGGGATCGCCACGTAGCCGCCGGTCGTGAAGATCGCGGCCGGCCGGGCCCGGGCGAGGATCGCCGCGGCCTGGGGCACGGACGCCCCGAGGCGGACCGGGTCGAGGATGAGGTTCGCGTCGCGCTCGACGGTCCGGAGGGAGCGGAGGACGAGCCGCTGGAACGGGATCCCGGCAGCCCGAACGACAGAGCCTTCGAGGCCCCGGTGGCCGCCGACCCACAGGAGCTCGGTCGCATCGTCGCTCGCATCGTCGTCAGTCGCGCGCGTCGGCGCGCGCAGCGATCGGGCGACGGCGAGAGCCGGGTAGATGTGCCCGCCCGTGCCCCCGCCCGCGATCAGCAGACGCATCGTTCCATGTCCCCTTCTCCACCGTCTCGCGAGACACGGCCAGGAGGATCCCGACCGCGGTGAGCGTGATCGCGAGCGACGACCCGCCGGCGCTGACGAACGGCAGCGTGATGCCGGTGACGGGCACGAGGGCCACGACGACCCCGATGTTGATGAACGCCTGGATGCAGATCCAGGCCGTGATGCCGGCGGCGAGGAGCGATCCGAACGTGTCGGGCGCCGCGAGCGCCGTCCGGATCCCCTGGTAGGCGACGACGACGAACAGGAAGATCACGAGCGCGCCGCCGATGAGGCCGAACTCCTCGCCGATGATGGCGAAGATGAAGTCGTTGTAGGCGTTCGGCAGGAACAGGCCACCGGCCAGGCGGCTTTCGCCGAGCCCGGCGCCGACGACCCCGCCGAGGGCGAGGGCCATGAGTCCCTGGATCGTATGGAAACCTGCCCCGGCCGGGTCGCTCCACGGGTCGAGGAACGCCTTGATCCGGGTCAGCTGGTACGGATGGCTGGCGATGACGGTCGCCACCCCCGCCAGGGCCACCCCGCCCAGGGCGAGAAGGTGGACGAGGTTCGCCCCGGCGATGAAGAACATCGTGAACGCGGTGAGACCGAGGACGGCGCTCGTCCCGAGGTCGGGCTCGCGGAGGACGAGGCCGACGACCGGGACGGTGATGATGAGGAAGACGACGGTCCCTCGCCAGAAGCCCCGGACCGCGGAGCCGCGCTTGGCGAACCAGTGGGCGAGGTAGACGACGAGGGCGAGCTTGGCGAACTCGGCCGGGTGGAACAGGGGCAGCGGGCCGATGCGGAGGAAGCGGGCCGATCCGCCGACGACGTAGTTGAGCGACGGGACGAAGACGACGACCGCGAGGAGGCCCAGGGCGATGACGAAGAGCGGGACCGAGGCGAGCCGCCAGTAGCGGTAGTCGATGCGGGTCACGACGGCCATCCCG
>DATBPR010000258.1:0-1702 GCA_036561285.1 Candidatus Limnocylindrales bacterium
ATCAAGATCGCCCAGGGCTCGAAGCCCGGCGAAGGGGGCCAGCTCCCCGCGAAGAAGGCGACCGCGTGGATCGCCTCGCTCCGCCGCGGCCAGCCCGGCATGAGCTACATCAGCCCGCCGCCGCACCACGACATCTACTCGATCGAGGACCTTGCCCAGCTGATCGCCGACCTGCGGGCGATCAACCCGTCCGCCCGGATCGGCGTGAAGCTCGTCGCGAGTCGCGGCGTCGGGACGATCGCCGCGGGGGTCGCGAAGGCCGGCGCCACCTATGTCCACCTGTCGGGACACGCGGGCGGGACGGGCGCGTCGCCGCTGTCGAGCATCAAGCACGTCGGGGCGCCGTGGGAGCTCGGTCTGGCCGAGGTCCACCAGACGCTGCTCCGGAACGGGCTGCGCGACCGGGTCGCGCTCCGGACGGACGGCGGGCTGCGAACCGGCCGCGACCTGCTGATCGCCGCGCTCCTCGGCGCGGAGGAGTTTGCCTTCGGGACGGCGATGCTCGTGGCGATCGGCTGCGACATGGCCCGCCAGTGCCACCTCGACACCTGTCCGACCGGCATCGCGACGCAGCGCGAGGACCTCCGGGCGAAGTTCGCCGGGACCCCCGAGCAGGTCGAGCGGTTCGCGCTGGCCATGGCCGAGAGCCTCCGGGTCGAGCTCGCGGCGATCGGGGCGCGCGACGTCGGCGAGATCGTCGGCGAGTCGCGCCGGTTCCTCGCGCCGGATCGCCGGACGGCGACCCTCGATCTCGCGGCGGTGGTCGGTGCCGGACGGTGGCCCGCGAGCCCGGCCCGTCGCCGCGCCCCCGCCTCGGCCGGCGGCGATGTCTACCGCGGCGAGGCGAGCCCATTGGAGCACCGGCTCGCGGCCGCGCTCGGCGGCCAGTCCGGCTTCCGGGCGGACGGCCTCGCCCTCTCGACCGCCGATCGCTCGTTCGGCGCGGGGATCACCGGATCGATCGAGCGCGGCGAGCTGGCCGGCCCGATCTCGCTCGGGGTCCGTGGTGCCGCCGGCCAGTCGTTCGGAGCGTTCGCCGGACCCGGCGTGGAGCTCCGCCTGACCGGACAGGCGAACGACTACGTCGGGAAAGGCCTCTCGGGCGGGACGATCGTGGTCACCCCCGAGCCGGGTCTCGCCGCGGAGCCGCACCGCCAGGCGATCGCGGGCAACACCTGCCTGTACGGCGCGACCGCCGGCCGGCTCCATGTCGTCGGCCGGGCGGGGATGCGATTCGCCGTCCGGAACTCCGGCGCGAGCGCCGTGGCGGAGGGCCTCGGCCCGCACGGCTGCGAGTACATGACCGGCGGGACGGTCGTCGTCCTCGGCCCCGTCGGCGCGAACTTCGGGGCCGGGATGACCGGCGGCCGGGCGTTTCTCTTCGATCCCGACGGCCGGCACCTGGCCGCGCTCGATACGCGCAGCGTCCGAGCGATCCGGCTGTCCGCCGCGGCCGTCGAGCGCAACAGCGGCCCCGCCCTCGTCGAGGAGCTCGTCGCGCTGCTCGAAAGCCATCGCGACGCCGGCTCCCGGCTCGCCACCCGGCTGGTCCAGGATCTCGCCGGGCTCACCGCGGCGGTCTGGCTCGTCGAGCCGATCGCGGTCGCGGAGGCCGCCGCCGCGGAGATCGCGCGATTCGCCGAGGCGACGACCTTCGATGCCGAGGAGGTCGAGCCGCTCCGCTCGATCGCCTGACGCCGGC
>DATBPR010000259.1:0-2052 GCA_036561285.1 Candidatus Limnocylindrales bacterium
GAACCCGCCGCCCGCGGCCGGGTTCCAGTCGACGGCCCTGGTCCCGAACCGCAGCTCGGCGCCGAGCCGTTCCGCGACGACCAGGTGCGCCTCGATCGCCCGATCGGCCCGCACCACCCCGGCGTCGGTGTCGAGCACCGCGACCGTGTCGTCGGCCGGACGGAACACGGGCCAGCGAGCGCGGATCGCATCGGCGTCGAGGACCTCGTGCCCGACCGCGCCCGCTGTGGCGGCCGCGAGCGAGCCGGCGACGACGGCGCTGCCGGCCGGCCCGGCGTACAGCCCTGGCGTCGGCGTCAGGAGGTCGATCCCGGTCTCCGCCTCGAGCGCCTGCCAGCGATCCCGGCTCGCCCGGGCCAGCGGCACGTACGCCGGCGTCTCGTAATGGGCGATCCGGATCATCCGCGACCAGCCGCCGGACGAGCCGAGCGTCTCGCCCCGACCGAACCGCTCCAGGCCGAGCACCCGCTGACCGCGCCGGGCGAGGGCCGCGGCGGCGGCCGACCCGTGCGCCCCGAGCCCGACGACGATCGCGTCGAACGTCTCCATCCGGTGGTGATCCTCCGCGCCGGGGCCGCCGATCGCTTCCGACCGCGTCGGCCGCCGCTACTCCAGCGTGACCGTCTCGCCGGGCCGGAGCCGGCGGTAGCCCGGAACACCCGCCGAGGCGAGCCAGCGATCGGTCGCGAGCTGGCCCACTTCGGTGAGCAGGACGTCGTGGATCGGGAAGGCCTGCTGCGGCGCGGTCGTCCGCAGGAAGCCGATCGCGTCGCGAACGGCGAGCCACGGCCCGCCGGCCGGAACGAGGACGGTCGCCACCGGTTGGCCCGGCGGCTCCAGTGAGTCGCCCGGGTGGTACACCTCGCCGTCCACCACATAGCCGAGATTCGCCGCGATCGGCTGCCCGTCGATGCCGGGCGCATGGCGACCGCCGACGCTCCGGACCCGAAAGCCCGCGATCTGGCGCTCCTCGCCGGGCACCAATCGCTCGACTGGCAGGTCCACCGGGATGTCCGCCTCGGCTGGCGCGAAGACTGGCGCACGGAGACCTGCAAGCCGAAGCGTGTCGATGTGGTCCGCGTGTTCGTGCGTGACCAGGATCGCATCGGCGCCGACGAGCGCCTGCGGTTCGCTCCAGATCCCGGGATCGATCACGAGCACCCGGCCGTCGCGCTCGAGGCGGACGCAGGCATGCGTGAACCGGGTCAGACGAAGGGCACCGATTCCGGGCTGCGGGTCCACTATCCCGCCCGGGCCGCCGACAGCCGGTCGAGGATCAGCCGCTTCACGCCCTCGACCGGGACGCGCTCCTGGGTCATCGAGTCGCGGTCGCGGATCGTGACAGCGCCGTCCTCGAGCGAGTCGACGTCGACCGTGACGCACCATGGCGTCCCGATCTCGTCCTGGCGCCGATAGAGCTTGCCGATGGCGGCGGTGTCGTCGTAGACGGCCAGGACGTCGGTCGCCAGGTCCGCCCGGAGCCTGTGGCAGAGCTCGACGATCTCGGGCCGCTTCTTCAGCAGCGGCAGGACCGCGACCTTGTACGGCGCGAGGTCGGGATGGAGCCCGAGGACGACGCGCGTCTCGCCGCGGACCTCCTCCTCGCGATAGGCGTCGATCAGGAACGTGAAGGCCGCCCGGTCGGCACCGCCGGCGGTCTCGACGATGAACGGCACGAAGTGCTCGCCACTGGCCTGGTCGAAGTACTCGAGGTTCTCGCCCGACGCCACCTGGTGCCGCGACAGGTCGAAGTCGCCGCGGTTGTGGATGCCTTCGAGCTCCTTCCAGCCGAACGGGAAGCGGTACTCGACATCGATCGCCTTCTTCGCGTAATGGGCGAGCTCGTCGGGCGCATGCTCGCGGAAGCGAAGTCGCGCTTCCGTCACCCCGTACCGGAGATACCAGCTCCAGCGCCGCGGCAGCCACTCCTCGAAGATCGCCGCCGCGTCGTCGGGGCGGACGAAGTACTGCATCTCCATCTGCTCGAACTCGCGCATCCGGAAGACGAAGTTGCCCGGGCTGATCTCGTTCCGGAAGCTCTTGCCGATCTGG
>DATBPR010000260.1:0-2785 GCA_036561285.1 Candidatus Limnocylindrales bacterium
CCCGATGTCGACGGAACGCAAGATGGCCCAGCAGACACTCTGAGCCGGCTCCGTCGTCCGACCCGGGACAGCTCCCGATCAGGCGGCGACGGGGACCTCGCACAACGACCTCTGCCAGGGTCGGGTGGCGACCCAGCGGACCATGCGGTGCCGGTCGAGACGACGATGTCGACCGGCGCCGCATCGCCGTGTCCGGTGCCGACCCCCCGTCCCCGGCCGACCCCGCCATCTCCGCGACGAGCAGCCCGTCCGCCTGTCAGACCGTTGCAACGAGGAATGGCGCGGGCGTATGCGCCGTGATGAGCCGTCGACCCGAGACTCACACCGGCGCCTGGATCTCCGGGCGGCTCGAATCGTCAAACGGGATGGAGGCCAGACCTCATGAACATCATCGCCTGGATCGTCCTCGGCGCGATCGCCGGGTATCTCGCGGGCTTCCTCGTCAAGGGTGACGAGGGACTCGGCGTCATCGGCCACATCGTCCTCGGCATCGTCGGTGCCCTCGTCGGCGGATTCCTCGCCGGCCTGCTCTTCAACAGCCATCCGATCGACGGGCCGTTCGACCTCAGCTCGATCGTCGTCTCCGTGATCGGTGCGATCCTCGTGGTCGTCGTCGTGAACGCGGTCACCGGCCGGACCCGCTCCGGTCGAGGCGCGGTCTGAACCTCGGTCCCATCGCGGAGCGTGAGCTCCGCCCCTCGCCCAAGTCGGAACGCCCACCGTCGCGGTGGGCGTTCCGATTTCCGCGGGACCGCCCGTCGGCGTCCCACTGCAGCCAGGAGATTCCCATGTCCACCATCGTCGAATCCATCGATGTCGAGGTCTCGGTCCGGACCGCCTACGACCAATGGACCCAGTTCGAGAGCTTCCCGCGGTTCATGGAGGGCGTGAAGTCCGTCCGGCAGCTGGACGACACCACGCTCGAATGGGTCGCCGAGATTGCCGGCCGGGAGGAGCGCTGGAAGGCGCGGATCACGGAGCAGGAGCCCGATCAGCGGGTCGCCTGGACCGCGACGGAGGGCGCGAAGAACGCCGGCGTCGTCACGTTCCACCGGCTCGGCGAGGGCCGCACCCGGGTCACCCTCCAACTCGAGATCGAGCCCGAGGGTCCGGTCGAATCGATCGGTGACGCGCTCGGCATCGTGCAGCGGCGGGTCAAGGGCGACCTCGACCGGTTCAAGAGCTTCATCGAGGATCGCGGCGCGGCGTCCGGCGCCTGGCGCGGGACGGTCGAGCAGACCGCCCGCTGATCCGGAGATCGGGCCGGCTCTCCGGGCCGGCCCGACGCCTCCGCGTCCCGGCCGGCCTCCGCTCCGGGCCGGCGCGGCGGCAGCGCCAGGTCTCGCGACGGGTTTCGATTGGCAGTCCGGTGCAACGACCGCCCGGGTTCGCCAGCCGCGCGCGGAGGACGGCGACGGATAGCGTGAGGTCGTGCAGACGATCTACCTCGACGCTTCCGCGGCCGACGACCCGGACCTTGCCGACCGTCTGAGCCATCTCGCCGATCCCGAGCATCAGCTCGTGCTGATCGGCCCGGCCGACCACCCCGTCGCGGACCTGCCCATCTGGTCCAGCCAGGCCGACGCATTGCCGGAGCGGCCGGCGTCCGGCTCCTGGTATCTGACCTCGGACCCGGCCGGCTGCCGCGACCGGCAGCCGGGCCTGCGAACGGTCCTGGTCGGTCCGAAGCTCGAGACCCAGTGGCCCACCCGTTGCGATTCGACGGCGCGGGACCTGCGCGAGGCGGTGTTCGAGATCCTCTCCGCCGATGCGATGCAATGACCGGGACAGGCGGCTGCAAGCCCCCCGGTCGACCGCTTGACGCCGCCGACACCGGAGGGCCCGGAGACTGACCGGGCGGGCTTCCGACCACTGGGGGTCCGGGAGCCCGCATGAACCCCGGGGACGCCGACAGGAGGACCGCCCGGCTCCGTTATGCGGATGCAAGGCCCCGGCGGATCCGTGGCAGACGCTCGTTGGGCACTGCTGGCTAGGATCGGTGACGATCCGACGGGCCTCCCGTCGCCCAACCCGAAGTCATCTCGTGAAGACGCTTGTGACGGGGCGTCTTCACCCCGATCCCGCGGACGCCCGGAGCCCCCTCCTCCGGGCGTTCCGCACGTCTAGGGCCCGACGCCCGGACGGCGCGAGGGCTGGGACACAAGGAAACGGCCCGGCTGGTCTGCCGACCGGCCGGGCCGTCGGATTCGGGGGCGTCGCGCCGTCCCCCCGGCGCGCGACGCCCGGCGGTCAGCGGTCGCGCGGGAAGCGGCTGGTCGTTCCGCTGTGCCGGTCGAACAGGGTAAAGCCCATCGCCGTCGCGGGGATCAGCGCCAGGATGACGAGGAGCCGATTGGCTCCGCCGAGCAGCAGCCCGACGGCGAGCCCGAGCGACAGGGACGTCCCCACGGCGAGGACCTCGTCCGACTCGCTCCGGATCAGCTCGTTGGCGCGCCCGAGCTGGACGCCCGTGGCGTTGGCCGCGTCGGGCAGGCGGGCGGCGGCCGCCGACGCCTTGTCGGCGACGTCGCTGGCGATGTCCCGGGCGGAGGCGGCGAGGTCGCCGCTCCCGTTCGCGTCCGGCTTGGTCGTCTGGGTGGTCATGGCTGGCTCCTCCGTCGGATTGGCGAATTCCAGGCCGAACGCGATTTCACGCGCGATCGCCCACTCCGACCCTACGAGGCGGCTGGGCCCATCGGAGCGTGCGACGCGGCAGCGGTCGGTTGCAGGCGCATCACAGCGTGGCCGGCCGTGTCCGGCCGGTGAGACGACCTGGCCGACTGCA
>DATBPR010000261.1:0-2620 GCA_036561285.1 Candidatus Limnocylindrales bacterium
GCGTCCAGGCGTCCACGGTGGACGAGTGGCAGTCCACGGACCTGACGCTCACCTACGCCGTCCTCGCCAGCCGATACGCGCCCGGCCGATTCGCCTCGGTCGCCCTGCCGGACTTCCTCCGTTCGGTCGAGCAGAACATGAGCGCGCTCGGGCAGGCGGAGATCGCCGCCGAGGAGGACAGCACCGCCGGGTCCATCCCGACCCGCGACGCGGTCATGACCACCACCGGCGGGAACATCTGCGCTCGGTTCCTGATCGTCGGCGACGTCGCATATGCGGTCGTCGGAACAGCGCCACAGCAGTGTCCGCCGCACTTCGCCGCATTCATCGGGTCGTTCCGGCCGAGCCCGGCCGCGTCGCCCAGGCCGTCGTCCGTGATCCGCTCCGGCCCGAGTCCCTCCAGCTGACGGACGTCGCTCAGCCGGCCAGGGACAGCGCCAGGCGCCCTCCGACCCTGGCGTCGTTGACGATCAGCGCCGTGTTCGCGCGGATCGAAGCACCGTCGGTGAGGACGGCGATCCGGGCCAGCAGCCAGGGCGTGAGCGCGGGGCCCGCGATCCCTGCCTCCTCCGCTTCGCGGATCGCTCGATCGATGACGTCCCGTGCCAGATCGTCGGGGAGCGCCTCGGCCGCGGGCGGCGGCACGCAGACGAGCATCCCGCCCAGCCCGGATCCCAGCTGGAGGCGCGCGATCGCGGCCGCCTCCTGGACCGTGCTGACGACGTGCGGCGAGCGCAGGCCGCTCGATCGGGCGTAGAAGCCGGGCAGCTCGCCCTGGCCGATCGTCACGACCGGCACGCCGCGGGTCTCGAGGTACTCGAGCGTGGCCGGAACGTCGAGGATCGCCTTGGGCCCGGCGCAGACGACGGCCATCGGCGTGCGGGCGAACTCCTCCAGGTCCGACGAGATGTCGAGCGTGGCCGGTCGGCCGCCCGGCCCCGCCAGCGCGCCGCGATGGACGCCGCCGATCCCGCCCGTCGCGAAGACCCGGATCCCCGTTGCGTGCGCCCCGATCATCGTCGCCGACACCGTCGTGGCTGCCCAGCCGCCGCCGGCCAACGCGGCAGCGAGCGAAGGACGAGCGGCCTTTCGCACCGAGCCGGGGGACGCCGTCGCCAGCGCCTCGAGATCGCCGTCCGCGAGCCCGACCAGCATCCGCCCGTCGTGGATCGCCACCGTCGCCGGGACGGCGCCGCTCTCCCGGACCGCCGCCTCGGACGCGCGAGCGACCTCGAGGTTCTGGGGATACGGGAGGCCGTGGCTGATCAGGGTCGATTCGAGGGCGACGACCGGCGTCCCGGCCGCCACCGCCCCCGCGACCTCCGACGCGACCGCGATCCACTCCGCCGTCACAGGCTCAGCTCCCGGCCGGGGTTCGCGAGCTGCCGCGCGGCGGCCCGGTGCGCCGCGAGCACCGCCCGCCGGAGGCCGGCCGGTCGCGAGCGGAGGGCCGCCGGCTGCTCGAGCCAGGTCACGAGGAACCCGGCGTCGAAGGCGTCGCCGGCACCGGTGGTGTCGACGGCTTCGAGGCCCCGCGTGGCCACCTCGAACGTCAGCCGCGACTCGCCGTCGCGGGCCATCACCGTCGCCCCGGCCTTGCCCTGCTTGACGAGGACGAGCGGCGCGAAGCTCGTCAGCGCGCCCAGGAACGCGCTGTCGAGGAGCGCCTCCGCCTCGGATCTGGTGGCGAAGAGGACGTCCGGGGCCGTGTCGCGGACGAGGCGCTCGGCCGCGCGCCGACCACGGGCGAGGAGCGGGCCGACCGACGCGAGGTCGAGGCTCACGAGCGCGCCCGCGCCGCGCGCGAGCTCGATCGCCCGCCGGCCCGCCTGCCCGAGCGGATCGCCGAGGAGCGAATAGGCCGGCAGGTGGAGGAGGTCCGCCCGGAGCCACGACGCCTCCAGGTCCGCCGGCGCCAGCAGGTCCGCGGCGGCCCGGTCCGCGACGAACGAGCGCTCCCCGCCCGGAGCGACGACGACCCCGATCCGGCCCGTTCGCTCTCCGGCGACGCGGGTCGCCCGGACGCGGACCCCGTCGCTCTCGACCACGTCGACGAGCGCCCGTCCGAACGTGTCGCGGCCCACCGCGCAGACGAGCGTCGTCCGCGCGCCCAGCCGGGCGAGCCAGCGTGCCGTCGTGGCCGCCGATCCACCCTGGCGCAGGGCGACCCGACCCGGCACGTCGGTGCCCGAGTCGAGGGCGCGGACCGGGATCACGACCGCGTCGACGACGAGATCGCCGAGGACGACGATCCGCGGGGACGACGAGCGCGCACGGCCGCGGCGGCGGACGGGGAGGGCCCTGGGCACGCCCCGAGGATAGCGAGGCGGCAGCCATGCGACGCCGGCACCCGGGCATGCGGGGCGCGGCCGGGCCCGTGCCTACAATGCGTCCGAGATGACGACCGCCACGCAGACTCTCGACCAGCTCGCGATCGACACGATCCGGACCCTCTCGATCGACGGTGTCCAGAAGGCGAACTCCGGCCATCCCGGTGCCCCGATGGGCGCCGCGCCGATGGCCTACACGCTCTGGACCCGGTTTCTGCGCCACTCCCCGACCCACCCGGACTGGCCGGACCGCGACCGCTTCGTCCTCAGCGCCGGCCACGCGTCCATGC
>DATBPR010000262.1:0-2718 GCA_036561285.1 Candidatus Limnocylindrales bacterium
GTCCCGGAGCGTCGTGTCGTAGAGCGTGACGGGGAGATCGGTGGTCATCGGTCGGTGTCCTGCGTGCGGTGGCGTCGGACGGTCACGAGGCGGTCGCGGCGGTCTCCCGAGCGACCTCCGCAATCGCGATCCGCGCGACGACCGCATCGGTCATCCCGTTCGTGCCGACGCTCGGGTCCGCCGAGCCATCCGCTCCCGGCGGCAGCAGGTCCGCCGTCCGGAAGCCGTCGTCCAGGGCCGTGGAGACGGCTGCCTCGATGGCGTTCGCAGCGTCCTCGCGGCCGAGGGAGTGCCGCAGCAGCATCGCCGCGGAGAGGATCGTCCCGAGCGGGTTCGCGAGATCGCGGCCGGCGATGTCCGGCGCGGAGCCGTGGATCGGCTCGTAGAGACCGAAGGTGCCGTGCGCCGTGCGCCGCTCCCCGAGTGACGCGGACGGCAGCATGCCGAGGCTCCCCGCGAGAACCGCGGCCTCGTCGCTCAGGATGTCGCCGAACAGGTTCTCGGTCACGATCACGTCGAAGTCCGCGGGTCGCCGGACGAGGAGCATCGCGCACGAATCGACGAGCTGGTGGGCGAGCGTCACGTCGGGATGGCCGGCCCCGATCTGCGTCGCGACCGACCGCCACAGCCGCGACGTGGCGAGGACATTCGCCTTGTCCACGCTCGTGACGTGGCGCCGGCGGCCGGCGGCGAGATCGAACGCGAGATCGACGACCCGGCGGATCTCGCCCTCCGTGTACGGCAGCGTGTCCCAGGCGTGTCGCTCCGAGGCTTCGCCCGCCGGCTCCGGCGGTGCGGGCTCCTGCCGCTCCCCGAAGTAGAGGCCCCCCGTGAGCTCGCGGACGATCAGCAGGTCGACGCCGTCGAGGAGCTCCGGCCGGACCGGGGACGAGGCGATCAGCGCCGGATGGACCGTCACCGGCCGGAGGTTCGCGTAGAGCCCGAGGCCGCCACGAAGGGCGAAAAGGGCCTGCTCCGGGCGGACCGGTGACGACGGGTCGGACCACCTCGGGCCGCCGACCGCGCCGAGCAGGATCGCGTCCGCCTCGCCGCAGGCTTCCACGTCCTCCGGCCGGATCGCGACGCCGTGCGCGTCGATGGCGGCCCCGCCGACGAGGTACTCGGTCCACTCGACCGCGAACCCGAACCGGGTCGCGACCGCGTCGACGACGGCTCGGGCCGCGGCCACGACGTCCGGGCCGACCCCGTCGCCCGGGATCGTGGCGATCCTGTAGCGCGGCTTCGCGAGGTCGCCCTCGTTCACGGAAGCCCTTCGGCCGTGCGCCGCCCGACGAACGCGACGTCGACGCCGTTGATCTCCGCGCCATGGAGCTTGTTGACGGCGACGAGGTACGCGTCGATCGATGCTTCGATGATGTTCGTCGAGAGGCCGTGGCCGGACACCGCGAGCGCCCCGGGCCCCTCGTCCGACGACCGCCGGCAGCGAACCAGGACCTGGCCCTGGGCGTCCTCGCCGCCGGACACCGCCTTGATCTCGTACTCGATCAACGCCGGGTGCCAGCCGAGGACCGGCTGGACGGCCTGGTCGACCGCGCTGTAGAGGGCGTCCACCGGGCCGTTGCCGACCGCCTCCGCCGCGCGATCCTCGCCGCGGACCGTCAGGCTCACCGAACCGGTTGCCCGCCCGCCGTGCGACGACGTGACGCTCCAGCCGACGAGCTCGACCGACGCCGGGACCTCCGAGGCGCGCTGCTCGACGAGCGCGAGCAGGTCGGCGTCGGTGACCTCCTTCTTCGCGTCGGCGAGGGCGATCGCCTGGCGGTAGATCGTGTCGAGCGTCTCGCCCTCGAGGTCGTGGCCGAGCTCGTGGAGCTTGCCCTGGAGCCCCTTCCGGCCCGACAGCTTGCCGATCGTCAGCTGGCTCCCGGACAGCCCGACGGACTGCGGGGTCATGATCTCGTAGGTCAGCGGGTTCTTGATGACCCCGTCCTGGTGGATCCCGGACTCGTGGGCGAAGGCGTTGCCGCCGACGATCGCCTTGTTCGGCTGGATCGCGAACCCGGTGAGGTAGCTCACGAGCCGCGAGGCCGCGGTGATCTGCTCGGTCTGGACGCCGCTCGACAGCTCCGGGAACTGGGTCGGGCGCGTCCGGAGGGCCATCACGACCTCCTCGAGGGAGGCGTTGCCGGCCCGCTCGCCCAGCCCGTTGATGGTCACCTCGACCTGGCGGGCGCCGGCCTGGACGGCCGCCAGGGTGTTCGCCGTCGCGAGGCCGAGGTCGTTGTGGCAATGGACGCTGACGGTCGCGTCGCTGCCGACGAGGTCGACGACCCGGCCGACGAGCACCCCGAACTCGGCCGGGATCGCGTAGCCGACGGTGTCCGGGACGTTGACCGTCGTCGCGCCGGCCTCCACCACCGCCGCGTAGACCTGGAGGAGGTAGTCGTGCTCGCTCCGCGTGGCGTCCATGGCGCTGAACTCGATCTCGACGTCGCGGCCGAGCTGCTCCCGCCCGTAGCGGACCCAGCGGACGGCCTCGGCGAGGACCTGCTCGCGGCTCATCCGGAGCTGGCTCGAGAGATGGATGTCGGACGTGGAGATGAAGACGTGAAGGAAGGGCCGCTCCGCCTCCCGGATCGCGTCCACGGCCCGCTGCGGGTCGCCGTCCCGGCATCGGGCGAGCGCCGCGACCGCGATCCCGCCCCTCGTCTCCTGGGCGATCCGACGGACGGCTTCGAAGTCGCCGGGTGAGGCCGC
>DATBPR010000263.1:0-1639 GCA_036561285.1 Candidatus Limnocylindrales bacterium
TGGAACGCCTTCGTGAGCGCGCCGACGAGCGCGGATACACGCACCTGCTCGTCTACGCGGATCGCGAGCACAGCGCGAGCCTCGCCTGGCTCACCGGCTTCGATCCGCGCTTCGAGGAGGCGATCCTCGTCGTCGGCCCGGACGGCGACCCGGCGATCCTCGTCGGCAACGAGTGCTGGGGGATCGCCGGCGCGGCGCCCCTCGCGATGCGCCGGATCCTCTTCCAGGACCTGAGCCTGCCGAGCCAGCCCCGCGATCGGTCGCGGCCGCTCGCCGAGATCCTCGCCGATGAGGGCGTTCGCAGCGGCGCCCGGATCGGCGTCCACGGCTGGAAGACCTATGCGGATCGGTCGATCCTCGAGGTGCCCTCCTTCCTCGTCGACACGCTCCGCGGCCTCGTCGGGCCGGACGGCCTCGTCGAGAACGGCGGCGATCTCCTGATCGACGCCGCGGGCGGCCTGCGCAACGTGAACGACGTCGACCAGCTCGCCTGGCTCGAGTGGGCCGCGACCCAGACGTCGGACGGCGTCCGGCGTCTCCTCGAGGGCCTCCGCCCGGGTCTCACGGAGCGCGAGGCCGTCGGGCTCCTGGGCTGGGACGGGACGCCGCTCTCGTGCCACACGATGCTCACGGCCGGTCCGCGGGCCACGTTCGGCCTGCTCAGCCCGAGCGACCGCCCGATCGAGCGTGGCGACCGGTTCACGGTCGGCTACGGGATCTGGGGCGCGCTGAACTGCCGGGCCGGGTTCGTCGTCGAGGAGGCCGCCGAGCTTCCCGAGCCGATCCGCGACTACGTCGACCGGCTCGTCGGGCCGTACTTCGCGGCCGTCGTGGAGTGGTACGGGGCGCTGCGGGTCGGAGTCCCGGGCGGCGACCTCGAGGCGATCATCGACCGGCGGCTCGGGGATCCGTTCTTCGGGATCTTCCTGAACCCGGGCCACCAGATCCACCTGGACGAATGGGTCAACTCGCCGATCTATCGCGGCTCGACGATCCCGCTCGCGTCCGGGATGGCGTTCCAGGTCGACATCATCCCGGCAACCGGCACCGACTACTTCACGACGAACATCGAGGACGGGATCGCCCTCGCCGACGCGGCGCTCCGCGAGACGTTCGCCGCCGCTCACCCCGAGGCGTGGTCGCGGATCGAGGCACGGCGGGCGTTCATGGCGGACCACCTCGGGATCGAGCTCCACCCCGACGTGCTCCCGTTCTCGAACCTGCCGGCCTACCTGCCGCCGTTCCTCCTGCGGCCCGACCGGGCGATGACGGTGGCCTCGTGAGCGCCGTCGCCCGGGGCGCCGGACCGGCCGGCCCCGTCGTCGCGCTCGGCGACGACCACCTGGCGCTCGAGATCCTCCCGGACGTCGGGGCGCGGATCCACCGGCTCCGCCGCGACGGCCGCGACCTGATCCGGACGCCGTCGGACGTCCGGCGCCATCTCGACGACTCCTGGTTCTGGGGCAGCTATCCGATGGCACCCTGGTGCAACCGCGTCCAACCGGGGCGGTCGACGCTCGCCGGTCACGAGCTGGACCTGCCCGTCAACTTCCGCGACGGGACGTCGATCCACGGCCAGGTCTCGCAGGCCGCGTGGCAGCACGTCGAAGACGGCACGTTCCGGATCCGGGCCGGCGGC
>DATBPR010000264.1:0-8474 GCA_036561285.1 Candidatus Limnocylindrales bacterium
CGAGGGCGAGCGGATGTGGATCGAGCCGTCCGGCTTCTCCGAGACGCACTCGCGCGGCAACACCGAGGCGCACCGGCTCCAGGACCCCTCGAAGTGGGTCCCGTTCGGCGTCGGCGCGATCGAGGGCCAGGCGAGCCGGCCGCTCCGCGTGCTCGAAGGGGGAGACGGGTCGGCGTTGCCGGCTCCCGCGGAGGTGCCGGGTCCCGCGGGTGCCGCGTCGACGCCGGGTGCCGCGTCGCAGACGGGCGCGCCCACGGGCGAGTTCGGCCCCGGCGAGGAGCCCCGCCCCCGCGACGGCGAGCCGACAGGCTCGGCCCACGGAGAGCTCCTCTAGGCGCCTCGCTCCTCCGGCTCGCATGTCGGTCCGGCCATGCACCGGAGTGATCCAACTGGCCTTCTCGTGGTCGGAATGTATCGATTCGTGCGCGCCGCAGGCTTGGCAGGATGACTTTGCGCTCCAACTGCCGGCGTAATAGCCGGATAAGCGCCGGCAGTAACACTCCGGCGGATATGGCCGGTCACAGGACGCGGCGGGCGCGGGATCCTCGGAGCCCGCGAGGCCCAGGCGATCGCGGCCAACCTGGGCCGCGATACGCGCGTGACCTGGTTGCGCCGCCGATTGACTCAGGAAGCGCTCGGTGGACGCATCGACCTGAGCCAGGCCGAGGTCAGCCGCCTGGAACGAGGCCGCGGTGCCGGAGCCTCGATCGAGACGTGGGTCGCGATCGGGACGGCGCTCGACCGGCCGATCGCGATCGGGTTCAGCCGCGATGTCGTCGATCCGCACCGGCTGGACGATCTCGGCGCCGCACTTCGTTCGACGGACCGGAATCTCGTGGCCGCGAGGCGGACGTCGGCATCTGCGAGCTCCCTCTGGATCCTCGTCGACAGCGCCGCCAACCGCGAGATCGTCCGCCGCTATCCGACGCTGCTCCGGTCGCGGTTTCCGGGATCGTCGGCCGCCTGGGTTCGGGCGCTCGGAACGACCAGTCCACCGCCGTCGGCACCGGGCCTGATCTGGGCGGAACCGCGGAGCAGCACACTTCGGGCGCTCCGGATCCCAGACGCGACCCGTCACACCCGGTCATCCTGAGCGTCGTTGCTGTGATCGACGCGACGGCCCAACGTGCGCCCCTCCACGCTGACGGCCGATGACTCGCGCGATCCGCACGGGAACGGTCGAGGGAGGGCGCGATGGACACGGTGCTCGAGAGGATCGCGGCCTGGCAGGCGGCGGGCCTGATCGACGAGGCGACGGCCGACCGCCTTCGGGCCGCTGAACCGCCCGACACCCAGGAACCCGCTGCGCCGCCTCGCCACTCGAGCGTCGCCGCGGCCGCCGGCTCGTTCTTCGGCCCGACACCGACGATCGTCGAGATGTTCGGCTACCTGGGGGCGCTGTTCCTGATCGCCGCGTGGTCCGCGTTCATGGTCCGGATCGCGGGGTCCAGCGAGAGCACCGGGAGCAACGCGACGGTCCTCGCGGCCGGGGCCGCAGTCGCCGCCGCCGTCCTGCTCGGGATCGGCGTTGCACTGCGCAACGGCGAAGCACGGCGACGCCGGGCCGGCGGTGCGGCGATCCTCTTCGCGACGTTTGCGGCGATCGGCGCCGGCGGCTTCCTCGGGCAGGGACTTGGGCTGAGCCCGGCGACATCCGCCATCGTGGCGGCAGCGACCGGGTTCGTCGTCGCGACGCTCGGCCGGATCGTCCTTCCGTCGGTGACGACCCAGGCCGCCTTCCTGCTCGCATTGACCAGCCTCGGGTATGCCGTCCTCGTGTGGCTCCAGCCGCAGTCGCGCGAGGCCGACTTCGGGCTCGGCGGGACGGAACCCGCGGGCGACGTCGTGACCATGGTCATCGTGCCGGCGATCGGCTGGCTCCTGCTGGCCGTCGGTCTCGGCGCGCTCGGTCTGGCCGAGGCGGGTGCGCCGGGGGCGCCGGCGCAGCGTCGGGCCGGCCTCACGCGGCTCTGGGCGGGGCTCGTGGCCGTCGCCGGCGTGGCGACCTCGGTCTTCACGACCGGCAGCCTCGGAAACGGCGACTACGGCCGCCTCCTCGAGCCGTGGATTGGGGAGCTCGCGGTCCTCGTCGTCAGCCTCGTCCTGGTCGAGCGGGCCTTCCGCCGCGAAAGCTCCGCCTTCATCCTCGCGGCCGCGATCGGGCTCATCACCGCGCTCACGGACTTCAACTTCACCTACCTGACCAGCTCGACCGACGTCGGCCTGCTCGTCGAGGGCCTGATTCTCATCGGTGCGGGCGTCGCGGCCGACCGTCTCCGGCGCCGGATCGACCGGTCGCGGGAGGCACCGCCCGACGACGCGACGCCACTCGATGGTGCCCCGGCGGAGGCACCCGCTCCCTCCGCGTAGCTCGGCCGGGCTCGGCCGGGCTCGGCCTGGTTCGGCCGAGCCCGGCCTAGTTCAGGCGCCCCGCGAAGATCCCGATGACCTGCCGGACGTCCGGGACGTCGGCAGCGTCGGGGCGTTCGTTCAGGTACCGCCGGAGGGCCACCAGGGCCTCCGTGAACCGGCCCATCCGCCCGAGCAGGAGCCCACGGTCGCGACCATGCTCGGGATCGGTCGGCTCGAGGACGAGGAGCAGCTCGATCGCGTCGACGGCGGCCGGCCAGTCGCGCCGGGCGAGGTGGGCCGTCCGGAGGTTGCGCAGGATCCGGGCGAGGATCTCGCGGCGCCCGACCGGCCGGAGCATCCCGGCGTGGAGCAGCACGCCCTCGCCGACACTCCGCCGGATCAGCGCCTGGCAGTCGTCGAGCGTCAGGAGCCGGCCGCCGCCCGCCGGATCGAACAGCGTGCCCTCGGGTCCGCCGACGATGAAGTGGCCGGGCAGCCCGATCCCCGCGAGGGGCAGCCCGATCCGCCAGGCGACCTCGAGCTCGACGACCGCGAGGCTGATCGGCAGGCCGATCCGGCGCTCGAGCACGCGATCGAGGTGGCTGTTCGCGGGCTCGCCGTACTCGGCCGCCATGGGGCCGCGCAGCCCGGCCTCGCGGTAGAGCACGTCGTGGAGCCGCGCCGCGACGATCTCGTCCGGGTCGCCGGCGTCGACCCGGAGTCGAACGAGGTCGGCCAGCCGGTCGAGACGTCCGGCGACCGCCCCTTCGTCGATCGGTGGCCGGCCGTAGCCCGCGACGATCAGGGCCGCCGCCGCGAGGTCGATGTCCGGGTCCCGCCGCGCGACGATCCGCGCGAAGCGGGCGCGACTCGTCGCGCGCTGGTCATCCGTGAGCGGACGCCCGTCGGCCATCCCGGGATTCTAGATCGACCGGCCGCTCCCCGACCCTCGGACTTTGAGGTATCCCTCCGGCCCGCGATGAGGCGGCATCCCGATGGCGCGCCGCAGCCGCGGGCCGACTCTGGACACCACCGGACGCGCGACGCCACCAACAGGGAGACGGATCACCATGAAGGCCCTCGGCTACCTCCTCGGAGCTCGTGCCATCGACATCGCGATGCTGAGCGATCAACGGCGCCCTCCGATCGAGCCGCCGTTCCTCCCGATCGCCTCGACCCCCGATCGGGCCAGCGCCTGGCGCCGTTGGGCGGCCGAGGCTCGCGCCGCCGGCGCGAACGGGGAACCCGTGTCGCACGCTCGCGGAACGACGACGCAGACGACGCCCCGGGCAGTTCGCGCTGACGGCGCCGCCTGAGCAATTCGCCTCGAACCTCGCCGAAGCGCACGAAGATTGCAGGCAAGCGGCCGGGAATGGGCGCGGAACGAGGGTTTCAGCCGACGATCTCGCGACCTGCGGGTCGTACCATCCCGCCGTGGGGACGCGGTCGAGTCCGATCACGGTGGGCCGGGACGATGAGCTGGCCCGGATCGACGACGCCCGCGAGCGCGCCTCCCGCGGCGCGCCCGTCCTCGTGCTGGTGCGGGGCGAAGCCGGGATCGGCAAGTCCCGCCTGGTCGCCGATGCGATCGCACGGGCGCAGGCCGCCGGCTCGCTCATCCTCCACGGCGCCTGCCTCGACCTGGACGGCCAGGGGCTGCCATACCTGCCGCTCGTCGAGGCGCTGCGGATCTTCATCCGCTCCACGCCGGCGGCGCGGGTCGTCGAGCTCCTCGGGCCGGCGATGGACGACCTCCGGCCGCTGATCCCGGAGGTGGCGGCGCTCGTCGGCGCGGTCTCGCCGGCGCCCGCGCCCACGGGATTGGGCGCGCCCTCGACGGATCCTCCCGACGCGGCGGGTGATCGCGCCCGGCTGTTCGAGCGCCTCCTGGGTGTGTTCGGCCGGATGGGCGCCGACGCGCCGGTGCTCGCCGTCGTCGACGACGTCCAGTGGATCGATCCCGCGACGCACGACCTGATCACGTTCCTCGTCCGCAACATGACCAACGAGCACGTCGTCGCGATCCTGACCTGCCGGACCGACGACCTCGGACCTGGGCACCCGGTCCTCGCCTGGCTCGGCGAGCTGGGCCGGGCTCCCGGGGCGACCCGCATCGATCTCGACCGGCTGACGCGCGGCGACATCGAGCGCCAGCTCGCGGCCATCCGCGACGAGGCCGTGTCGATCGATCTGGCCCAGTCGATCTGGGAGCGCTCCGGCGGCCATCCGATGTTCGCCGAGGAGCTCCTCGCCGTCACCGACGACCCGCTCGAGGGGGACGCGATCCCGCCCTCGCTCGTGGACCTCCTGATGACCCGCGTCATGCGCCTCGACGATCACGTCCTGCCCGTTGTGCGGGCCCTCGCCGTCGCGGGCCGACCGGTCGATGAGCGGCTCCTCGCCCCCGTCCTGGATCTGTCCGCGACCGAGGTGGGCGCGGCGTTCCGCGAGGCCGCCACCCGCGGCGTCCTCACGAGCCGGCCCGACGGACGCCACGAGTTCCGCCACGAGCTGCTGCGGCAGATCGTCGAGCTCGACCTCTCCATGGGCGAGCGTCGCGATCTCCACGCGGCGTTCGCCCGGCGCCTCGAGGACCGGCCGGACCTCGCGGACGATCGACCGGCGGCGGCCACCGCCGAGCTTGCCCGCCACTGGGCCGGGGCCGATCGGCCGCTGGACGCCTACCGCGCGGCGCTGGCCGCCGCCGCCGCCGCCGAGCCGATCAACGCCTTCGCCGACGCCCACCGTCAGCTCGAACGGGCCATGGAGCTGGAGCCGCGGCTGCCGGCGGACGCCCGTCCGAGTCCCTCCGAACGCCTCGCGATCCGCCGTCGCGCGGCCACGCTGGCCGATCTCGCCGGAGCGCGCGAACGGTCCCTCGAGCTGGTCCACGAGGCCCTGGCGCTCGCCGAGCCCGAGAGCGATCCGATGATCACCGGGCCGCTCCATTCGCGGCTGGCCTTCCTGATGTGGGCGGGGGGTGAGAGCGAGGAAGCGCTCGTCGAGCATCGCCGGGCCGTCGAGCTCGTGCCGGCCGACCCGCCGACGGTGGAACGGGCTTCCGTCCTCGGCGGGCTGGGTGGGGCCCTGATGGGCCTGGGCCGATGGGAGGAATCGCGGCCCATCTGCGTGGCCGCGATCGACTGCGCGCGCGCCGCCGGGGCGGTCCTCGAGGAGAGCCGGGCACGGACGATGCTCGGCTCGGATCTCGTCGCGCTGGGCGAGCTCGACGCCGGGCTCGAGGAGCTCCGCGAGGCGCATCGCCTGTCCGAAGGCGAGCCGTCGGAGCTGGCCGTCGTCACGGGCTACAACCTCGCCCTGAACCTGCTCGCGACGGACGGTCTCGAGGAGGGTCTCGCGGTGGCCGTCGACACCCAGGAGACCGCGCGCCACGGCGGGCTCGAGCGGCGGTACGGGATGGAGCTCGCGGCCCTCGTCGGTGACATCCTGCTGCGGCTCGGCCGCTGGGACGACGCCGATCGGGCGACCGCCGACGGGCTCGCGCTCGACCAGCGCCGGCGCGGCACGCCCTATCTCGCGGTCGTGCGGTCGCGGCTCGTCGCCCGCCGCGGCAACGTCCGCGACGCCCTCGACCGGCTCGAGACGATCGACTTTGACCGGCTCGAGCCGGATCTCGCCGTGGCGCTCGCGATCGCCCTTGCCGAGGCCTCCGTCCTCGGCGGGCGGCTGGACGCGGCGCTCGACGCGGTCGATCGCGGGATGGCCGCGGCCATCGAGTCCGGCGACCGGATCTGGAGCACGCCGCTCGTGGGGCTCGGGCTCCGAGCGGCCGCGGAACGCGCGGACACGCTCCGGACGAACCACGACGAGCCGGGTCTCGCGGCGCTCTTCGCGCAGGTCGCCCCACTGCGCACCCGGATCGCGGAGCTCCGCGGCGGCGCGATGGCCCCCAGCGGTCTCGCCTGGCTGGCCGCGGCGCAGGCCGACGCCGCGCGCCTCGACCAGCGGGCGGATCCGGAATCCTGGGCTGCCGCCGTTCAGGCGTGGGAAGCGGCCGGGGATCCGTACGAGCTCGCCTGGGTGCGCTACCGTCTGGCTGAGTCCGAGCTCCGGCGATCGGGCGTGAAGGCCGACGTCGGGGCCGACCTCACGGCGGCCTGGGCGACGGCCAGCCGCCTCGGGGCCGCGGCGCTGATCGCCGCGACGCAGCTGCTGGCCCGACGGGCGCGGATCCCGTTGATCGAGGCCGTCGCAGACGATGCCGGCGATGCCGGCGAAAGCCGGGGCCGGCCGGCCGGCCGTGCACCGTCGGTCGATGCCGCGCTGGGTCGCGGCGTCGTGCCGATCCGCCCGGCTGCCCCGACGCACACGCTGTCGGCCCGCGAGATCGAGGTCCTGCGGCTCGTCGCCGCCGGTCGCTCCAACGGCGAGATCGGCGAGGAGCTGTTCATCTCGCGGAAGACCGCGGGCGTCCACGTCACCCACATCCTCGACAAGCTCGGCGTCTCGAACCGGGTCGAGGCCGCGATGGCCGCGGCCCGGCTCGGGATCCTGGACGACGCCGTGGCCGGGGAGGTCGTGGAGGCGGGTCAGCCGGCGAGCTGACCCGCCATTGGGCGGATCAGGAGGGAGCGGACGTCTCGACCGAGGCCGGTGTCCGGATCTCCTCCGAGAAGATGTGAATGGGGATCACCCCGCGCGATCGCTGGTCGTCGTCCGGGACGCCGATCGTGATGTCCCGGATGATCCGGCCTCGATCCAGGTTCTTCTGGGCGACGTCCTTCAGGCACCCGTGCAACCCGCCCACCGAGTCACCGACCTCGCACAGGTCGAGTCCGTTGTCGTCGAGGACGAGGAACTCGCGGACCGGGTAGTGGAATTTCTGGAGGGTCGCTCTCGCCTGGTCCTCGCACTCGTCCTTGGGGACGATGGCGATCTCGCCGTCGAACTCGACGTTGCTCCCGCCGACCGCCTGCAGGTCGACGCCGTCTTCCTTGAGCCGGCGGAGCAACAGCTCGACGTCGGGCGGTGAGTTGACCGCCTTTGCGCGCATCTGGAGATGCATGGCGCGTTCCCTCTCCATCGCGATGCCGGCAGGCTGCCGGCTCAACGCGAGGCGAGGATCGTACGCGTGTGCCGTCGTCCGTTCATCGTGCCCCCGCGCGACGAACGAGACGACGGCTCCGCGTGGATGGATCGGCCACTCTCAGGCGGTCGCTCCGGTTGTCGGAAGCCCGCCGCCGAGCCGGCGGCCGAAGAGCTGGTTGCGCAGCCGCTCGCCCAGACGCGCGATGTCGATCGAGCGCGGGCGATCGGCTGAGGCCGCGCGCGCCAGGCGATTGCGCGCAGCTTCCTCATGCAGCTCCTGGATGCGGATCTTCGCGAGATCGTGCGTGGTCATGGGATGCATCTGACGGTCCTTTCCGTGGCTCTTGCCGGAGTCGGCTTCGTCGGTTGACGTGATCGCATCCTCGATCTCCGGCGAGCGACGGCCATCGGGCGGCCGGCTCGTTCGGCCGCCCCGCGTGCCTCAATCTCGCGCGCTGCGTCTTGGGGGCTGCCTTACGCCGCCGATGACGGCCCGCCGGACCTTGGGGTAGGCTTCGGGAGAATTCCGACCAGTTCACTCGGAGATGCCCGTCCCGATGACCGCCGAGGCTCCGATCTCGTCCGCCGCGCCCGGCCTGGGCGCGCTGCGGCCGGCGCCCTCCGGCCTGCCGGACGCGGACCTCGCACCGCCCGTCGTCGCCGAATCGCACGATTCCTTCACGACGCTCCGGGTGATCCACCTGCTCGCCCGGATCGAGCGCGGCCGGCCCGTCCGGATCGCGGATGTCGTCGATCGGCTGAACGCCACATACCTCGACTGGATCTTTCCACCCGCGGTCGTGACGGACGTCGCGGTCGCCCTCCAGGCGAACTGGCTGGCCGACTACCGGAACGGCTCGGGGATCGAGCTCGAGGACGGGCCGTACGGGGCCACGATCCGGATCGAGGACAGCAGCCGGGTCGACCCGTGGATCGTCCGCCAGGCCGAGCGCGAGCGCGCCGTCTGCCGCGAGCGCCTCGCCGCGTTCAGCCGGCTCGACCGGACCTCAGGGGAGGGGTAGTCCGGTGTGCGCGTGTCCCTTGCGGGCTCGGTCGCGGCGGGATCGCTGATC
>DATBPR010000265.1:0-2055 GCA_036561285.1 Candidatus Limnocylindrales bacterium
TCGCGAGCGGCCCGGTGGAATCCGCCGTGGCGACGTCGACGTGGTCGATCGACCTCGTGTCGCGATGCCGCCGGCGCGCGGCGAGGGCGTGGTTGGTGGCGACCTTCAGGAGCCACGGCCGGAGCGCGGCGCCGTCGCGGAGATCCCGCCCACGCCGCCAGGCCGTGATCAGGGTCTCGGCCATGACGTCCTCGGCCGCGTACCGGTCGCGGAGGATCAGATACGCCACGGCCTGGATCTCGACCGCGTACCGGGCATACAAGGCGTCGAGCGCCTCGTCGGACCCGGCCCGGACAAGCTCCGCGATGCGAGCTTCCACTCCCGTCCCTCATCCGCACGGCGCCGATGGCGGCCCCGTCACCCTCCAGATGCAGCGAGTGACGGGTTTCGGGTGAGTCGTGCGGCGAGGGAAGTGTAGATTTCGGCGATGACCGAAACCATCACGCCCGCCGCCACCGGCCAGGGGATCGCCGAGCCGCCCACGTTCCGCCACTTCATCGCCGGGGAGTGGTGCGATTCGACGTCCGGGGCGACCTTCGAGAGCCACAACCCGGCCGACGCCCGCGACGTGATTGGGCGCTTCCAGCAGGGCACCGCGGCCGATGTCGCCATGGCGATCCGGGCGGCCGATGTCGCCGGCGCGATGTGGCGCCGGACGCCCGCGCCGAAGCGCGGCGAGATCCTGTACCGGTTCGGGGCACTGCTGGCCGAGCACAAGGAGCGGATCGCCCGGGCGATGACGCGGGAGATGGGCAAGATCCTCGCGGAGGCCCGCGGCGACGTCCAGGAGGGGATCGACATCGCCTTCCTGATGGCCGGCGAGGGCCGCCGGATGTTCGGCGAGACGGTGCCGTCGGAGCTGCCCGACAAGTGGGCGATGAGCATCCGCCAGCCCATCGGCATCGCCGGGATCATCACCCCGTGGAACTTCCCGATGGCGATCCCGTGTTGGAAGATGATGCCGGCCCTCGTGACGGGCAACACCGTCGTCTTCAAGCCGTCGAGCGACACGCCGCACTGCGCGACCCTCCTCGTCGAGCTCATGGCCGAGGCCGGCTTTCCGCCGGGAACCGTCAACCTCGTGACCGGCGCGGGGGCGGAGGTCGGCGACGCGATCGTCCAGAACCCCGATATACCGGTCATCAGCTTCACCGGCAATACGGAGACGGGCCGTCGGATCGCGGTGAGTGCCGCTCGCCGGCTCAAGCGGCTGAGCATGGAGCTCGGCGGCAAGAACGGGATCGTCGTCCTCGCCGACGCCGATCTCGACCTCGCCACCGACGGCATCGTCTGGTCCGCGTTCGGCACGACCGGCCAGCGCTGCACCGCGGCCAGCCGGGTCATCGTCGATCGGGCCGTCCTCGCTCCCCTCCTCGACCGCCTCGCCGTCCGAGCCCGCAGCCTCCGCCTCGGCGACGGCTTGGAGCCGACGACCGACGTCGGTCCCCTGATCAACGCCGGCGCCCGGGACAAGGTCGAGGGCTATCTCGAGGTCGGGCGACGCGACGGCGAGCTCGTGACCGGTGGCGCCCGCCCGGTCGACGAGCGGCTCGCCCACGGATTCTTCCTCGAGCCGACGATCTTCGCCGGGATCCGACCGATGGACCGGCTCGCCCAGGAGGAGATCTTCGGGCCGGTCCTCTCGATCATCCCCGTCGACGGCTACGCCGAGGCGACGACCGCGCTCAACCAGACCCGCTACGGCCTCTCGTCGAGCGTCTACACTCGTGACGCGAACACGGCCTTCCGGGCGATGCGCGACTTCGAGACCGGCATCGTCTACGTGAACGCCGGCACGATCGGGGCCGAGACCCACCTGCCCTTCGGCGGGACGAAGGAGACCGGCAATGGCCACCGCGAGGCCGGCCACGCCGCGCTGGATACGTACACCGAGTGGAAGTCGATCTACGTCGACTTCTCGGGCCGCCTCCAGAGGGCCCAGATCGACAACCAGCCCGACTGAGGGTCGCCGGCCGGGTCGATGGGGTATCCTTCGCCCGGGCCGGTAGCTCAACGGCAGAGCAACTGACTCTTAATCAGTTGGTTGGGGGTTCG
>DATBPR010000266.1:0-3844 GCA_036561285.1 Candidatus Limnocylindrales bacterium
CGCGCGCGCCAGCTCGATCTGGGTCTCGCCGAGCTTCTGGGCAGACACGAAGTCATTCGGGTGGGCGGCGAGCCGTCCGCCCCAGAAGGTGACGTTCGCCCGGATCCGGGCGAGGTCCGCGTCGTTCGCCGTCGCCGAGCCGGCACCGGCGTCGAGGACGTCCGGGGCCGGCCCGTTCGCCGCGTCGCCGGTCAAGCCGGATAGGCCGCCCGTCGTGTCCACGATCGAATCGGCGCTCGAGGCCGCCGGGGCCGGCGGGCGCGTCAGGGACCCGATCAGCTGGGAACCGGCGGCGACGGCGATCGCCATCGCGACGGCCAGAGCGGCGCGCCCGGCGAACCGGGTCGACCGGCGCCGATCGGGGATGCGGCGATCGCCTCCCGGAGAGGTCAGAGCATCGAGGTCGGATCGCGTCGTCATCGTGGGTTCCTGCTGGTCCTGGTTTGGCGAGATGGCGTGGGCCGGCCGTTGCCGGCCGGCCCACTGCGGGCCGCGGTCAGTGCGCCTCGGCGAGGTACGGGAAGTGTCCGGAAAAGGCGGAGTCGTTGGCGTCGACGCCATCGGACGAGACCGCTCCGTTGGTCAGCAGGCCGAATTCGGCGTTGATCACGTCATCGCCGAGCTTCCGCCCGTTCAGGAACCCGCCGGCATTGCCGACCTGGAAGGTCAGCACATCCGGGAGCAGGGTCTTCGCGATCGCGTCGACCTGGGCCGGCGTGTACGCGGTGGCGCCGTTCGCCGTCAGGACGCCGCCGATCGCGTTGAGGACCGCTTCCACGTTGTCGGTCGCGACGGCTCGGTCACTGCGTGGGCTGAGCCGGTTGAACGCCTCCTTCTCGGCGTTGTTCAACGTGCTCGCGGTCGGGACGTGGAGGCCGTTGAAGACGGTGTTGATCGCAGGCCGGCCCATCCGGTCGACCTGGACATCGCCCGTCGACGAGGCGTACGACGTCGTGGCCCAGATGCCGATGTGGCGCCCGGTCCCGCCGAGGAACCGGTCGGGAACCCAGAGGGCGATGCTCGAGACGTTGGTGCCGGCGAAGGTATCCGTGCCGGTGAATCCCCCGAGCAGGGATCCCGCGCCGCCGCCGGGCGACCCGAGCGTCGTGTTGCCCTTCAGGAGCTCGCCCTTGAACTGGATGAACCCGGGCAGATCGAAGAAGAACGGATCGTCCCGGACCCCGGCGAACGACTTGCCGCCGATCGTCGTGCCAAAGACGCGCGGGCTGCGGTGATAGGCGGTGGTGCTGCCGGTCCCGATGAGCCTGCCGCTCCACGCATTGGCGCGAGCCGCGGCGCCGGTCGCTCGGCGGATGCTGTAGCTCTGGACCACGGCGCCATCGGCGGCGGCCCGGGTGTGGCTGAACCGGATCCGATAGGCGATGTCCGCGACCGCATCGCCGTTCGTGTCGACCTTGATCTCGTACAGGGCCGACGTCGAGAAGCGCGCGGTCTTCGAGTTGGCGGGCGAGGTCAGCGGGTTGACGTTGAGGATCAGCGTCGTGCCGTGTCCCGACTTGAAGGCATACAGGTCGGTGATGTCGATCCGGGCATCGTGCTTGGCGGTCGGGGCGTCGAGATGGTCGGCCGCTCCGACGTCCAGCGGCGCTGCGCCGATTGCGGCGACGACGCCGACGATGCCGAGGACGCCGGCAATGCCGGCCGTCCGTCGTGCTGTGTGCATGTGGGTCTTGCGACCTCCAGGACTCGCGCTGGGTCCGCCTGGGGCGGACCGATGGATTGCGTCCCGATCGGTGTTGAGCGCGGGCGCAATGCCGTGGGCTGATAGGCGGGCTCCTCCACCTCCACGACCGGCCGTAGGAGGGCCCGGTCGCTCCGCGTGTCTCGCGGTGACGCCGGGGGTTCGCGGCGACGGGGCGCTTGGATGACCGCGCGGTGTCGCCGCGGGGACGCGGGAGGTGAGGCCTGCGGGATGGGAAGCGGCCGGCGCCCCGCCGGGAGTCCGGGACCCGGGTCAGCCGGTCGCGCCGGGCACCGTCGCGATGCCCGCGCTGACCACCGGGCCTGCCGGCGCCGTGTTGCCCGGCTGCGGCTCGCGGGTGATCGCGATCGTCGCCCCCTCCGGTGTCGGGGCCGGCTTCGAGGTGAACAGCTGGATCCCGTTCGAGCCGACCGAGAAGTCCCCGACGGACGTCGGGGCCTGATCACCGACGATCACCCACGCGGTGTAGACCTCGGTCCCGGCGTTCGCCGGCAGGTCGTGCATCGCCAGCTGGATCGAGCCGTCCGGGAGCACGGCGGCCAGGCCGCTCCCCTGCTGTCCCTGCTGCGGCGCGAGGACGACGACCTGGGCGCCGGGCTGGGCGGCGGCCGCGAGCACGTCGCCGACTGCCTGGTTGAACGCCTGCGACGCCTTGAGCTCCTGCTGGTTGCTGTAGCCCCACGCCCCGAGGACGACGATCGCGACGACCGCCGCGATCCGGATCGCCCAGTCGAGCCGGCTCGTGCCGGAGCGGGTGCGTTCGGCCCGGACGGTCCGTTCCTCCTCGGACGGGAAGGCGATCGGCTCGGAGACGACCGGTGCGGCGGCAGGCGCCGGCGATCCGGGAACGGCCGGGGCAAGAGTGGCAGCCGCAGAAGCTCCGATCGGCGCGGCCTGCGGCCGCTCGGTCAGATCCGCCGCGGCGGCCGCGAGGATCCGGTCGCGCAACGCGGCCGGCGGCTCGACCAATTCGGTCACGCCGAGCTCCTGGAGCGCCGGCACCACGCCGCCGAGCTCCTCGAGCTCCGGGTGGGGCAGCGGGCAGGACGCGAGATGCTCGCGCACGGCCGCCTCCTCGGCAGGCTCGAGCGCGCCGAGAACGTAGCCGGCCGCGAGGTCGATCGCCTCGTCGTGGGTCATCCGCGGCTCCGTCATCGCGCACCGCCCTCGGTCGACTCGTCGCCGGCGAGCTCGTCGCCCGTCAGGGCTCGGCGGAGCGCGAGCAGCCCGAGCCGGACGCGGCTCTTCACGGTCCCGAGCGGCGTGCCGGTCCGCTCGGCGATCTCCTGCTGGGTCAGCCCGCCCCAGTAGGCGAGCTCGATGGCCTCGCGCTGGGCGGGCGCGAGCGTCGCCAGCGCGGCGGCGATCTCCGCTCGATCGAGCTCGGCGGCGACGTCCCGCCAGATGTCGGGCACGGTCAGCTGCGGCGGCGGGATGTCCTCCCGCTCGGGCAGCTCCGTCGTCGGACGGCGACGGCGGACGGCGTCGACCGCGCGGTGGTGGACGATCGCCAGCACCCACGTCTTCACGCTCCCGCGACCCTCGACGTAGCGGGACGCGTTGCGCCAGACGCCGAGGAAGGCGTCCTGGACGACGTCCTCGGCGAGGGAGGCGTCGGACGTGATGCGGAGGGCGATCGAGTAGGCCATGACGCGGTAGCGGTCGTAGAGCTCCTGGAGGGCGTCGAGCTGTCCGGCGGTGACGAGCGCGAGGACGGCCCGGTCGGCATCGTCAGTCGGCGACGTCGAGCGTCCACGCAGGCCGGTCTGGCTCTCGCTCATCCGGAGATGCGTACGTCGGACGATTTCGGTTCATCGGCCGCCTCCGCCAGCGCGAGCAATGGGTCGACCGCACGCACCACGCTCCGCGCGACGTCGTCCGCATCGGCCCCGGCGTCGACGACGACGAACCGCGACGGATCCGCGGCCGCCATCCGCATGAAGCCGGAGCGCACGCGCTGGTGGAACGCGACGTCGAACCCGGTCTCGAAGCGGGTCTGGTCGTCGGGCGCCTTCCGGGCGAGCCCGATCTCGACGGGCACGTCGAGGAGGATCGTCCGGTCCGGGCGGAGGCCGCCCGTGGCGATCCCTTCGAGCCGCTCGAGCTCGGCGAGCGGCAACC
>DATBPR010000267.1:0-13105 GCA_036561285.1 Candidatus Limnocylindrales bacterium
GCCGCGGTCCGGAACCCGGCTCACCCGGTCACGCGGACGCTGTCGGATCCAGGGCCGTCGTTCGACGTCCGACCGATGGCTCCGGGTGGCCCGGCCCTCCGGAGCCACCTCCCGTTGCATCGGGAGGGCCGCACGGGGACCGACGCGCTCGGGGTGCTGGCGATCGCGCACGAGTCGCCGATGCCCGAGGCGAACCGGCGGGCGCTCGAGGCCCTGGCCGGCCGGGCCGCGGCGGCGATCGCCGGCCCGATCGGTGGCGAGCCGGCGAGCGGCTAGCATCCGGCCAGGAGCGAACGACGAGATGGGCTACACGATCGAGGCGATCCGCGAAGCGGCGGTCGACCCGAGCGCGATCTTCGACCTGTACCTGGACCCGTCGACCTGGTCGGCGTGGGGCCACAACGTCCGATGGGCGCGCTCCGACGGCCCGCTCGCCGAGGGTGGGACGGTCGACATCCGGCCGAAGTACCCCGTCACCTACCACTGCCGGATCCTGACCCTCGTTCCGGATCGCCTCCTCCGGATCGAGGTCCGGCCGCTTGGCCTGACGATCATCAACGTCTACGAGGTCGAGGCGATCGCCAATGGCTCCCGGATCCGCCACGCCTTCGAGGTCTCGGGGCCGCTGAGCGGGCCGCTTCGGTGGCTGGGCGTCACCCGCGCCTATCGCTCGTCGCTCGACGACGAGATCGGCCACTGCATCGCCTTCGCGGAGTCCGGTACCTGATCCCACGATGAGATTTCGCGTCCTGGCGCTTACGGGCGCCCTCTTCGTGGCCGCCTGCTCCGCGACCTCGCGGACGCCCGGATCGTCGCCCGACGCAGGGCTGTCCGCCTCGCCGAGTCTCGTTGCGGACGTGGTGGTCGGCGGGGACCGGCCGGTCACGGTCCACGTGCCACCGGGCTATGACCCAGCACGGCCGGCACCGTTGCTCATCGTCCTCCACGGCTACGGCTCCGACGGGCAGAGCCACGACGCGTATCTCCACCTCGGGAAGCTCGCCGAGGAGCGCGGGTTCCTGTACGCCTACCCGGACGGAACGAAGGACGCCGTCGGCAATCGGTTCTGGAACGCCACCGACGCGTGCTGCAACTTCGACCGGATCGATGTCGATGATGCCGCGTACCTCGACGGCGTGATCACCGAGACCGAGGCCATGCTGAGCGTCGATCCGAAGCGGATCGACCTCGTCGGCCACTCGAACGGTGGCTTCATGAGCTACCGCTACGCGTGCGCCCACGCGGATCGGGTCGCCGCGGTCATCAGCCTGGCCGGAGCGACGTTCGGGAACGCGGCCGACTGCGCGCCTGTCGCGCCCGTCGCGGTCCTGCAGATCCACGGAACGGCGGACGACACCGTCGGCTACTACGGCGGGTCGCTGAGCGGGCTCGGATCGGGCCGGCCGGTATCGCCCTACCCCGGGGCGGAAGCCACGGTCGCGACGTGGAGCCGCTACGACGGCTGCGACGCCGCGCCGGTCGCGACCGGCGAGCATGTCGATGTCGACGCGGACATCAGCTCCGGTGTTGACCCAGCCGAGGCGACAATCGCACGGTCGTCGGGCTGCAAACCGGGAGGGGCGGTCGAGCTCTGGACGATCCCGGGCGGCGGCCATGCACCCAACCTGTCGGACGCTTTCCCGACTGCCACCCTGGACTTCCTGGTTGCCCATCCGAAGCCGTAGCCGGGCCGACGCGCCTCAGCCGGACGTTGCTCAGCTCTGCTTCTGGCCGTCCTTGCTGGCCATCTTCTCGAGCTCCTTCTCGCTCATGTCCGTCCGGGTCTTCTTCCCTTCGCGCTTGCGCTGGAGCTCGGCGCCCATGAACTTGCGCTGCTTCTCCGTCCTCGCCGGCATCGTCGACTCCTGTTCCCCGGGGGTCGATCCCACGGTTGCGCACTGCGGATGAACGCCGCACCGTGTGGTGCCGCCCCAGGATCGCCGCGGCATGTCAGGTGGGTCATCCCCTATTCGAGGATCTCCACCGCGTCGCCATCGAGCACGATGTGGTCCCGGCCGACCCGTTGGCCGTCGAATCGTGCAGATGGCCCCCAGACACGCGCCCCGATGAAGCGCGCTGCAAGGTCGTGGTGGATCCAGTCGGCAACGTCCGTAACCGTGGCACCGGGTTCGAGCGCAACCGGTTCCGGATCGACGCCCCCGGCCGTCCGGAGACGGACGCGGATCAGACCGGTCAGGCGCCAGACCGCCTCCCGGAACGCCTCGAGGCTGGCCTCGTCGATCACCGACACCGGGACCACGTCCAGGTCCGGGAACGCCGTCTCGAGGAGCGCGATCGCGTCCTCCGGGGCTTCGTCGGCGCGCGTGGCCGCAAGGAACCCAGGCTTGTCGATGCCGGCGAGCTGGACCTCGGCACGAACGGCCCGAAGCTCGTCCACGTCGGCGCCGGCCCGGGCGCAATAGACGATCGCATCGGCCGAGCGGAGCACGCCCAGGAGCGCCCGGCCACCGCCGCGATCGTCGTTCGCTCCTTCGATCAGCCCGGGGATCTCCACGAGCTGGACGAGCACGCCACCGATCCGGGTCAGCGCCGGGATCGGTCGGAGGGTCGTGAACGGATAGTCGCCCGTCTTGATCTGGATCTCGGACAGGGCCTGGAGGACGGACGACTTCCCGACGTTCGGCGGCCCGACGAGCGCGATCTGCGCCGCTCCTTCGCGGCGGACCGCGATCGAGTCGCGGTGGACCGCACTCGACCGGACTCGGGACTCCTCAATCTCCGAGGCCAGCCAGTTGCGCAGGTCGGCGTAGGGTCCGTTCTTGTAGTCGGGCAGCTCCGCGAGCAGTGCGTTCACCTCGCGGACCCGGTCCCTGCCCTCTTTCCCGACGAGTCGCCGCTTCGCCAGCTGGGCGAAGGTTCGATGCGGCATCGGCATCGCGATCTCCCTTGACCGCGGGACGGACGTGGCGCACGCCAAATCAGCGTGGCAGCTCGCGTCGGTCCCGCCCCTTCCATCGACGCTTGATGAGGAAGGGGCCGATCAGCCGTTCTGCTTGGAGATCGTGGCGGCCCAGGCGTCCTGGGGACGCCGGGCGAGGAGGCGGTTCATCGCCGGGACATCCTACCTCCCGGCGAACCCGCCGACGGCAGCTGCCAGCGCGGCGTCGAGGTGCCGGTCGAGCGCGAAGGTGTCGGCGGTGGGGTTCAGGCGACGGGTCAGCGCCACCATCGCGCATGCTCCGAAGACGACCGTCACGGCGCCGTCGAGGTCGATGACGGCCGCCACCCGTCCCAGGCCCTGCTCGTCGCGGAGGTAGTCGCGGAGCGGCCGGCGGAGGCGATCGATCCCGAACGGCGAGCGGTGGATCTCGACCCAGAACCCCTGGAGCAGGGGTGGGTCCGAGAGCAGCGCCGCGCCGTGCAGCATCACCTCCGTCTCCACCCGGCTCAGAGCCAGCCCGTACGCCTGGACGTTCCCGAGGACAGTCCCCTCCCCCGCTCGCGGTGTCGCTTCCTCGAGGCGCACGACCAGCCGGCCGTAGCGCCGGACCATCGCCGCGAGGACGAGTTCGGCCTTGTCGGCGAAGTGGTTGTAGAGCACGCCGTCCGAGACGCCGGCGTGCCGCGCGATCTCCCGTGTCGTCAGGCTTCCCGCGCCGCCGTGATCGAGAAGCTGGTCCGTCGCGGCGACCAGGTGATCGCGGAGGGTCACGGCGTCGCCGGCTGGGCTCTGACGCATCACGACAGCGCGGCGTGGGCTCACGGCTGATAGGATGAGCGCCTGTTCATGATCGCGTGATCATATCCGAGTGGAGGAGCCAGAACCATGCGACTCCTGCGGTTCATGACGGTCGGTCTCGGCGCGGTCGCGGGCGTCGTGCTGGGCGGGCAAGCCGTCCACGAGGCGCAGGCGAACATGCGCCGGTACTCCATGCCGAGCGCGGGCGTGTACGACCTGATGACCCGACTCTTCTTCCGCGATCGATACCGCGAGATCGCAACGGCGATCGCGGCCGAGGCGCCCGCCGGCGCGACGGTCGTGGACCTGGGCAGCGGAACGGGCGAGGTGCTGGTCCAGCTCGCGAACCTCGCGCCCTCGCTGAAGCTGACCGGCGTCGACGTGGACGCCGACATGGTTGCTCGGGCTCGGCGCAAGGCCGCCGGGCGGGCGCCCGGAGCCGCCACACGGCTGCCTCGGTTCCTGGTGGCCGATGCCTCCGCTCTGCCGTTCGCGGGCGACTCGGTCGACCTCGTCGTGAGCTCGTACGCGGTCCACCACCTGCCCGACCGTCACGCAGCCCGCGCCGAGATCCTGCGGGTCCTGAAGCCGGGCGGAAAGGCGATCATCTGGGATGTCGTGTCACCCCACGGTGGCCCCGACTCGGCAGCGGGCGACGCGCCGACGACGCGCGGCCATCCGGCATCCGCGGAGGGGTCGGGCGGCGGCCACCACCCGCCGGAGCACCGTTACCCCGCGGCCCTGGATGTCGTCCGCATGCTCTACCGGTTCGGTCGGATCCCCGCGGAGCGCTACGAGCTCCGGAAGGCCTCGGCTCCGATCGTCGCCTGAGCGTCCGGGCGGCGCCCACGCCCACCGGACTTGCCAGGGCTTCGCGGCGTGGACGGGACCGCCGCCTCGCCCGCGGCGGCGTTCGCTTTCCGCTTCCGCGTCGCCATCGGCGCAACAGGCTCGGCCGTCGACGCGGCAGGGTCCGGCTCCGCTCGAGCGACGGCCGCGGCAGTGGCCGCGAGCGGAGCGGTCGCGGCAGGTTGCGGGGAACGCGGTCGGGCCCAGACGGGCGTGAGCTCGGTCGCGTCGATCAGGATCATGCGGTGGATCATCGCCGGCAGGAGGACCGGCGGCCCGACCGGGGCGTCGTCGTCGATTCCGGGGTCCGCGTTCGCAGATGCGCCCAGCCGCGACTGGGCCGCAGACGCTCCGTGTCGCGCCAGGAAGGGCAGACGTCCGAACCCACGGGGCATGGAGGGACGCTACGACGTCGAGGTCGCTGCGTCTGTGGCGAAGAATGACCGGCCGGCTCGGTACGTTCGTCTGGACCCGGATGCCGGCGTCGTTCGGATGTGGACGGATGGCGCTGACAATCGGGACGGTCACGGTCGGCGCCCACGCCTGACCTCCGGCGCTCGACGGGTCAGCGTTCTCGCAGGGCAGCGACGACGCTCTGCCGGGCGAGGCCGCGATCGGCGATGACGAGCGACGCGGCGATCGCGAGAGCGACGATGCCGACCAGCGCGACGATCGGGAGCACGGGCACGCTCGGCGTGTCCGCCGGGGGATCGAAGACGCCCGCCAGGATCTGGAGCAGCGTGGCCCCGACGAGCAAACCGACCAGCAGGCCGCACGCGATCCCGGCGACGCCGACGACGAGCGCCTCACCGGCGAGTGAGGAACGCATCTGGCGTGGCTCCGCGCCGATCGCCACGAGCGTCGCCAGCTCACGCCGGCGCTCGGCCAGGCCCGCGAGCAGGAACAACGACACCCCGACGGCTCCGATCCCGACCGCGAAGAGGAGGTCGAGCAGCACGAGCGCCGACAGGTCCACGGAGGTGATGCCGTTTGCGAGCCGGGCGTTCACGGAGCTCAGGTCGGTGACCGCCCAACCCACTCCGAGCGCCCGCTGCGCATCCGCGGCAGCCGCGCCGGCGTCGCCGGTGGCGCGGGCCAGGACGAACGAGATCCGGTTGTTGCCCGTCTGCTGGGCCACGTAGGCCAGGTTCGCGACGAGGAAGGCGTCCTTCGGCGCCGTCGGAAACTCGAGCGCGATGCCGGCCATCGTGAACTCGACCGTCTTCAGGTTCCCCTGGGCGTCCGGGACGCGGATCTTCAGGTGATCGCCGGGCACGATCGAGTAGTCGTGGGCCGTCTCGGCAGAGACGAGGATGGCGTCCGGCCGGGCCCGAAGCGCATCGATCGCCTGGGCCGCGCTCTGGTGGTCGAAGAACGTGTCCGACAGCGGGGCGACCGCGGGCAGCGAGGCCGGATCGATGGCGAGCAGGTCCTGGGCCTCCGGCCCCACGTAGACGACCCGATCGACGAATGGCGTCGCCGCACGAATGGCCGTGCCATGCAGGCCCGTCGCCGCATCGGCCGTCGCCGGCTGTGCGGGGACGGCCATGACGTCCGCGCCCAGCGTCAGGGCCGCGTCGACCTGCTGCTGCTGGCGATAGGTCGCGTCGAACACCAGGACGCTGGTGGCGAACCCGACCGCGAGCGCGAGGACCACGATCGCCCGGGAGGCCGCCGGGGCTCGGGCGACCAGAGACCGCCCCGCCAACGCACCACCGGGGCCGAGGGATCGGCCCAGCGAGCGGGCGATCCAGCCGTTGCCGTGCATCAGCCGGCCGACCAGCCGCAGAAGCAGGAGCGTGCCGCCGGTCCAGAGCAGGAGCGGGGACAGGAACGACGTCAGCGCGAGCGTGACGGTGGGATTGCCCTCGGCGTTGAAGACCGGGTGGAGGCCCGCGCCCCCGGCCACAACGAACACCACGATCCCGGCGAGGATCGCCACGATATCGAGGTACAGGCGTTGCCAGAGCGGTGACCGAGGGCGCTGGAGCTCCTGGCGTCCCGACAGGATCTCCTCGCGGAGCTGGGTCCGGAGCGGCAGGACGGCCGCAACCGACGCAAGCACGGTCGTGAGCGCGACGGCGAGCAACCCGGTTCGCGCGATCGTCTCGGGACCCCCCGCGGCGCCCAGGTCGGCACGGAACAGCAGGAGGGCGATGGCGGTGCCCACGGCCACGCCCGTCAGCGACCCGGCCAGGGCGATGAGGACGGTCGCGGTGAGGAAGATCGTCCGCAGGTCACCCGGAGCCGCGCCGCGAGCACGCAGGAGCGCCGCGTGGCGACGGGATGCGTCCGCCGTGGCGTCCGCGGCCAGGCGGGAAAGCGCGAGCGCAAGGGCGATCCCGGGCAGGGCGAGGAAGAGGAACAGGACCTGGCCCCAGATCAGGTCGGTCGCGACGGGCTCCAGCGACGCGGACGCGTCGTCGACCCACTGGAAGGTGCCGGCCCCCAGCTTCTCGACGCGGTGCCGGACGCCATCCAGCCAGGCGGTCGCCGCCGCGGGATCGCCGGGCAGCTGGCCGTGGTCGAGCTGGACGTGGATCTCGCGCCGGACCGCGGGATCCGGCACGAAGACGGGCGAAGTCCCTCCCCCGCCGGCCACGCCGGAGGCGGACGGATCGGCAACGGTCGCGCCGGCGGGGACCTTCGGCAGCACCACGGACTCGAGATCGGCCAGGTTCATGACCGCGACGTTCGTTGGCGGGTTGGCGCCGGCGGCCCGATGCGCCGAGTCGATCGGGCCGAGCAGCAGGTCCGCGCCGTCGATCGAGACCACGCCGGACACCCTGAGCGGGAGCGTTGCGCCGCCAGGCAGCGTGAAGGCGATCTCGTCGCCCGGAACGACGCCGAGGTTCGATGCCAGGTCCCGGCTCACGGCCACCTGACCCGGTGCGATCGCTCCCGAGGACAGCGGGAAGAGCCCGGTCGCCCCGGTGTACGCCGGATCCAGGCCGAGGATCACCCCCTCGCTCGTCTCGGTCGCCGTGCCGCCCTTGTTCGATGACGCCCGATCGACGTGCACGAGGTCGAGCCGAGCCGTGGCCCGGACCGCCGGGTCGGCGGCGACCACGGCGAGGGCCGCTCCCGGATCCGCGTTCGGCGCGAGGACGACCTGCGCGTCAACGGGGACGTCGGCGAGCGCGCGGCGGCTGACGGTCGTCGCGGACGCGGCCCCGAACAGCAGCACGCTCGTGATCAGGGCGGACGCGATGGCCACCCCGACGAGGGTCGCCAGCGAGCGGCGCGGCTCGCGGACGACGAGACGGACGGCGTGAGGGAGGAGCGTCACGCCGCCGTCTCGCAGGTCAACCGGCCGTCCCGCATCCGGTACCGGCGGTCCGCCTGCGCGGCACTGACCGGGTCGTGCGTGACGAGAACGAGGCTGGTGTTGCGGCGACGGACCGCCTCGCGGAGCAGCTCGAGAACGGCGCTTCCGTTCGCCTCGTCCAGGCTGCCCGTCGGCTCGTCGGCGAGGAGAATTGCCGGCTCGATGACGAGTGCCCGGGCCACACCGACCCGTTGGCGCTCGCCGCCGGACAATTCGTCCACCCGCGTCCCGGTCCGGCCCAGGCCGACTTCCTCCAGCGCGGCGCGCGAGCGGGCCTCGCGCTCGGGTCCCGAGAGGCCGGCGAGGAGCAACGGCAGGCCGACGTTCTCGACGACCGACAGGCTCGGGATCAACCCGAACGACTGGAACACGATCCCGATCCGTCGCTGGCGCAGCCGGGCTCGCTCCGCCGCGGAGAGTCGCGAGAGATCGTGGCCGAGCACGCTGACCGTGCCGTCATCGGGCGGCTCGAGGCCCGCGAGCAGTCCGAGCAGCGTGGTCTTGCCCGAGCCGGACGGCCCTTCGATGGCGATGAAGCTTCCAGCCGGGACCTCGAGGTCGACGTCGTCGACGGCAACGACCGGGTCCGCCCCGGCGACTCGATAGCGCCGGGTCACCCCGCGGCACTCGAGCACCTTCACGAAGGACGACCGTCCTCGACGATCCGTCCGTCGCGGAGCTGGACGACGCGACCGGCGCGCGCGGCGACGGCTGGATCGTGCGTGGCCAGCACGACCGTGATTCCCTCGGCGGCGTGCAGGTCCAGCAGCAGATCCAGCAGCAACCCCGCATTCGCCGTGTCGAGCTCGCCGGTGATCTCGTCGCCGAGGACGATCGGGGCGCGGGTCGCGACGACCGCCGCGAGCGCGGCCCGTTGCTGCTCTCCGCCGGACAGCTGGCTCGGACGGTGATCGGCCCTCGCGTCGAGACCGACGCGGCGCAACAGGTCGTCGATCGCCCCGTGGTCCAGGGTCCGGCCCGCGAGCCGCGTGATCAGGTCGATGTTCTCGCGGACGGTCAGGAACGGGACGAGGTTCTCTCGCTGGAACACGATGCCGACGCGGGCCCCGCGGATCCGTGCCCGCTCCGCTTCCTCGGCACGCCCGAGATCGACGCCTTCGACCTCGACCCGCCCGGCGGTCGGCCGGTCCGAGCCGGCGATCAGGTGCAGCAGCGTCGACTTGCCGGATCCCGAGCGACCCATGATCGCCACGAGCTCCCCGGCCCCGATCCGCAGGCTGACGCCACGCAGCGCGACTGTCTCGACATCGACCTCGCGGAAGACGCGGATCACGTCCGTGAGCTCGATCGCCGCGGGGCGAGCGTCCTGCGGCGCGGCGCGCGACGTCGTGCTCGCGGCACTCATCACGTCCACTTGAAGCTCTGGATCATCTGGCGAAAGGCGTCGACGTTGTCGACCCCATTCGGCGTTGACAGGCTGACGATGGCCAGACCGTTCGGGCCGGGAACGTAGTAACGGTCCACGGTCGAGGGGACCTGCTTGCCGGTGACCGGATCCGGCGGCGCAGGCTGGTGGACGACCAGGTGGACGTAGCTCTGGCCGCCGACCTTCTGGACGTCCTGCTTGACGATCGACGTCTTCGGCTGGGCCATGAGCGCCGGGATGTCCGTCGAGGTCACGAACGACCGGACATCGCTCGGCGCGGCGACGATCTGGACCGTCTCCGAGCTGTCCTTGTCGCGGATCACGACGCCGTCGGACTGCGGGGTGACCTGCCAGCCTTCGACGTACTGGATCGAGAACGGTGGCGTCCCGCCCTTGAACGTCAGGAAGACCGCGTTGTCGGGGATGTCCCCGGCCGCGGTGGATCCGCTCGCCTCGGGCCCGCCCGTGTCCGCCGGCGCCGACTCGGACGGCGCGATCGGGCTTGCGCCGGCTCCGGCCGAGTCCGACGGGGCGGCGGCGGAGGGTACGGGCGCCGGCGCGGTCACCGTCGCGGTCGGCGTCGGGGCGGTCGCGCCGCTTCCGGCCGGCGCGGCGCCGGAGCAGGCGACGACGACGAGCGTCAGGCCCAGAACGGTCGACAGACCGAGCGTGATCCGGGCGCGCCGCTCGAGGCGGATAGACGGCATGACCGACCTCGGCGGAGCCGGCCATGCGCCGGCGGTCAGCCCGAGTTGTCGCCCGTGGACATGAACCTCAACTGAATCGAGGAACGGCGAGACGGAACGTCGCCCCGGCGCCGGGGTCGCTGATCACCGTCAGCCGGGCGCCGTTCCGGCTTGCCAATCCGCGGCTGATCGCCAGGCCAAGCCCGGTTCCATCCGGAGCGGTCGCGTCGGAGTGAACCCGATGGAACGGCTCGAAGATCCGCTCGAGATCGGAGGCGGCGATCCCCGGTCCACGATCCGCCACCTCCACGATCGCCTCGCGTTCGGTGGCCGTCGTCGACACGCGAACGGGAGCCCTGGTCGAGGGCTGGCCGTGGCGCACGGCATTGTCCACGAGGTTCGCGACGATCCGGCCGATGTCGTCCGGGTCCGCGACGACCCCGAGGTCCACGCCCAGCGTCACCTGCGGAGCCGGCGCGTCGGGGTGTGCCACTGCGTAGGCCTCGATCGTCTCCGCGACGACCACGGAGAGGTCGATCGGCTCGCGCCGCGTGCCCGGAAGCTCGTCCGTCTTCGCCAGCAGCAGCAGGTCGTTCGTCAGCCGCGCGAGGCGGTCCGACGACACGACGGCGACCTCCAGCGCTCGACGCAGCTCGTCGGGTGACGACTCGCCGGCCAGCGCGTTCTCGGAGGAGGCACGCATCGCGGCGAGCGGCGTCCGCATCTCGTGCGAGGCGTCGGCGACGAACCGCCGCTGCCGGGCGTGCGCTTCGCGGATCGGTCCCAGCGTCCGGCCCGCCAGCACCCACGCGATCAGGCCGACGAGGGCGATCACGGTCGCGTCGCCGACCACGAGCGCCAGCCCGATCCTCTCCAGCGTGGCCTGGTAGGCGGCGACGGCGACCTGCTCGTTCGTGAGTTCGGGGTCGGGATCGAACGTCGGTGCCAGGACCGTCGCGAAGGCCGCGTAGAAGACCAGGCTGAAAACGACGAGGACGACCCCGAACAGGACGATGTTCAACAGGGTCAGCCGGAAGCGGGCGCGCCGGAACATCAGGCGTCGACGGGCCGGAGTCGATAGCCGGAACCGCGGACCGTCTCGATCAGGCCGTTGCGGCGGCCCTGGTCGACCTTGCGGCGCAGGCTTCGGATGTACACCTCGACGATGTTCGATTCCGCCGAGAAGTCGGCGTTCCAGAGCGACTCGATCAGGCGATCGCGGGTGAAGATCTGACCGGGATGACGGGCCAGCAGCTCGAGCAGGGCGTACTCGCGATGGGTGAGGCGGATCGCGGTCCCGGCCCGATCCACGCCCTGGGTCGCCGGATCCAGCCGGAGATCGCCGACGACGATCGTCGCCGCACGGTCTTCGACCCGCCGCCGGCCCAGTGCGCGGATCCGGGCCTGGAGCTCGACCATGCTGAACGGCTTGGCGAGATAGTCGTCGGCGCCGCGATCCAGTCCCTTCACCCGGTCGGAGACGTCGTCGAGGGCGGTGAGCATCAGGATCGGCGCGACGAAGCCGTTGGACCGGAGTCGCGTGCAGACGGCGAATCCATCGATGCCCGGAAGGATGACGTCGAGGATCGCGATGTCGTACGGGTAGGAATGCGCCCATTCGAGGGCCGACCGGCCGTCTCCGACGAGGTCGACCGCGTGGCCGTCACGTTGCAGAGCCGACGAGACGGCCAGACCGATCGTGGGCTCGTCTTCCACGATGAGGATGCGCACGGTGGAGCCTGCTATCGAGTCCAGATGGATCCATCATGAGGCGGCGCAGGAATCCTGCCACGCCTCGATCAGAATCCGATCAGTCCGCGAGCAGGGTCGACCAGGCTCCGCAGGCGTGACGGCAGACGGTCCGCCCAGGTCCGTCTCCGGCAGCGCTCCACGAAGTGGTCGTGCGCGCGCCACTCCACCGTGTCGTCGAGGGGCGCGAGCCCGCTGGGCTGGCCGGTCCGCGCCAGTGCCGCGGCGAGGAGGGCGTCGGCCACGTGCGGGTTCCGGGGCAGCAGCGGACCGTGCAGATACGTCCCGATCCGCAGGCCCCGCAGGCCGTCGGACCCGGGCCGCGCGAGCAGGCCCTCGGTCCCATCCTGGCCGTTGTTGCCGCTCCCGATCTCGACCGTCGCGAACGGTCCCGCGTTCGGGGCCAGGCTCGTCCCGCCGGAGTGGTTCTCGAAGCCGATGACCGTGTCACGGATCGTCGTCAGCGACGGGTCGCGCAGATGAGCCACGACCGGACCGACCATTCGGCGAGGTCCCGCCATGGTCCGGACACCGAACAGGCCGGGCCCTCGGACCGTCCGGGCGTGTCCCGTTCGGTAGCTCTCGCCCAGGCTCTGGTAGCCGCCGCAGATCGCGAGCAGCGCAGCGCCATCTGCCACCCGATGGACCAGCGCGTCACCGAGTCGAAGCAGCGCCCGCTCGACCGCGACCTGGTCGCGATCCTGGCCTCCGCCGATCACGAACAGGTCCGCGTCGGGGACGACGTCGCCGTCCCCGAGGACCCGCTCGAGCTGGACGGCGATGCCGCGACGCTCGGCCCGGACGGCCAGGGTTCGAAGGTTGCCGGTATCGCCGTAGACGCTGAGCAGATCGGGGAACAGATGGACGATCCGGAGGTGCCGATCCGTCGGCCCGGCGCCCTGAGGTTGCGTCTCCTCGACGGACAGCGACGGCGGCGCCGTCACCGGGGGAAGGCCGGGGCGTGCCCGCGTCGCTCCAGGATCTTCCGGATCCCGAGCAGGGTCGTGTAGGTGCCGAGCATCATCAGGGTGCCGTTCGGCGGCAGGTCGCGAAGCGAGCTGTCGAGGGCCCGCTCGAGCTCCGTCTCGACCCTCGGCTCGTCGACGTCCGCTCGGCACGCGGCGTCGCGCCCGTACTTGAACCGGAGGGCGAGATCATCCGCGCGGGAGCCCGTCAGGGTCATCGGCGCGATCCCGGGCAGCGCATCGAGGGGCGCATCCCAGATCCAGGACACGTCCCGGCCGTCCGCCGGCCGATCGCCCAGGCCGATCAGGAGGTGGTCCGGACGGCGTGCGGCGACCGCTTCGGCCGCCTGCGCGGCGCTGACCGGGTTCTTCATCAGCGTCAGGACCACGCCTCGATCCGCGATTCGGAGCTCCTCCAGCCGGCCGAATGCCGGCGTGGCG
>DATBPR010000268.1:0-2320 GCA_036561285.1 Candidatus Limnocylindrales bacterium
CCGGCCGCGGGCGGCGGGTTCGAGGTCGACACGGCCGACGGGACCATCGTGAGCGCCGAACGGCTGGTCCTGACCGCCGGTCCGTGGGTACCGTCGTTCGTGCCGGACCTCCGCCTCCCGCTTGTCGTCGAGCGGCAGCCGGTCCAGTGGTTCCAGCCGGCACTCGGGCCGTCCGCGGTTCGTTCGCTCGGTCTCGAGGGCATCCCGATGTGGCTGTGGGGGACGGACTCGGGCCTGTTCTACGGCTTTCCGTGGGACGCCGATCGCGGCCTGAAGATCGCCCTCCATCACGGGGGAGCGACCGTGGACCCCGACGGCGTCGACCGGTCGGTCGGACCGCGCGACGAGGCCGTCGCCCGCGCGTTCGTGCGGCAGGTGATGCCCGCCATGGACGGCCCGATCTCCGGGTCGACCGTCTGCCTCTACACGAACGCCCCCGACGATGAGTTCGTCATCGACCGCCACCCCGCCGCTCCCGGAGTGGCGTTCGCCTCGGCTTGCTCCGGCCACGGCTTCAAGTTCGCGCCGGTCGTTGGCGAGATCCTCGCCGATCTCGTGCTGGTCGGGACGACTGCCTGGGAGATCGCACCGTTCCGATTCGCTCGGTTACCGCCCGACTGATCAAGGCGAGACGCGTGCCCGTCAGGTCAGCCCGATGGGGATCGACCCTCGCCGCGTCCTTCGGACAGGGCGGCGATCAGCACGTCGACGCCATAGCGGAAGGCCTCGTCGAGGTCGCCGCCGAGGCGGAACGTGCCATTGAGCTCCATCGAGACGAAGCCATGGGTGAAGGCCGTCACGAGACGGGCGGCGTCGAGAGCCCGTTCCCGTCCGACCATGCGCTCGACGACGGACAGCACCGGAGCGGTCGCGGCAGCCGTCCGTTCGGCGGCCGGCCGCGACTCATCGGGCTGCCGCAGGAACACGAGCTCGTACGCGCGCGGATTTGCCGCGGCGAAGGCGCGGACGGCAGAGGCGATTCGGCGCAGCGCGGATGCGGCGTCCGGATCGCCGCTCAGCGGGGCGAGGTCGCGTGCGAGATCGTCCACGGTGGCGTCGCCGATGGCCGCGACCAGGGCGGCGCGGTTCGGCAGCCGCTTGTACAGCGACGGAGCCCGGACGCTCACCCGTTCCGCGACGGCCTGCATCGTGACGGCGTCGAGGCCGCCGACCTCGAGCAGCGCTCGGCCGGCGGCCACGATCTCGGCGGACGACGTCCGCGCCCGCGCGGGACTCACGCCTTCGCCCGTCCCATGCGGCCGAGATGGGTGTCCTGGAACGAGGTCGGCAGCTTGAGGCCGTAGCCGACCGCTCGATCCATGCCGACGTGAGCGATCAGGATCGCCGCGACGAGCTGGAGCGTTGGCGCGGCGAGCCACACGGACAGGCCGAGGACGACCAACCCCGGCGCCCAGGTGTGGGCGAGGTTGTAGGTGAAGGCGCCGACCCGTGGACCTGCGAGGTAGCCGAGGGCCGACACGTCCGGGACCAGCAGAAGCGGGATGAACGCCAGGAGGGACCCGCCGCCGGCCGCGAAGAGCGCCACGCCGGCGATGAAGGCTGCCAGGCCCTCCAGGCGCAGCCAGGAGCGAACGGCCCCCTCCGTCATCCCCTCGGCGGTCCCGTGGGCGGTGGAATCGGCGGCCGGCACCAGAGTCGACGTGGTCATGGCGAAGTCCTCGAGACGATCCAGTGGTTGATGGCTACATGATATAGCCTTGATGGCTAATGTCAATAGCCGACATGTTGGTTCACGCCTACGGCATTGCAACCAGATGCCCGGGAAGGGATCTCCGCCTGCAGCTGCCCACGGGCCCGTCGATCTAGGATGGACGCGACCACCACCGCGATGAGGGATGCGCGATGCTCGATCGGCTGATCCATCCGCCCATGCGACCGGAGCAGTTCCGGGAGCCGCGCTGGGCCCGCTTCCTGTTCGCCGGCACGGTGGCCGCGTGGCTCTGGCTCGTCGTCCGGGTCTACGTCGCGTCCGTCTTCCTCCCGGCGGGCTGGGCGAAGATCACGAGCGGCAAGTGGCTGTTCGGCGACGGCTCGCCCATCCAGGGCCTCGTCACCGGCGCGACGCAGAGCGCGGACACGCCGGGCTGGTACGTCTGGTTCCTCCAGAACGTCGTCCAGCCGAACGCCGGCCTGTTCGCGACCCTCGTCGCCCTCGGGGAGACCGCGGTCGGGCTCGCGCTGCTCGTCGGGCTGCTGACGGGTATCGCGGCGTTCGGCGGCGTCTTCCTGAACTCGAACTTCATCCTCGCCGGCGCCCTCGGCTCGAACCCGGCGCTCGTGATCCTCGGCACGCTCCTCG
>DATBPR010000269.1:0-2678 GCA_036561285.1 Candidatus Limnocylindrales bacterium
GAGGAGGTCAACCGGGCGGACGTCCTCGTCGAAGTCGTGGACGCCTCGGATCCGCATCTCCGCGAGCACCGGGCAACGGTCCAGACCGTCCTCGACGAGCTCGGTGCGGGGGAGAAGCCGCGGCTGGTGGCGTTCAACAAGGCCGACCTGATCGAGCCCGGGGCACGCGACGACGCCACGCCGGCACCGGCGGTTGCGGGGTCCGTCCTCGTGTCGGCGTTGACGGGCTACGGCCTCGACACGCTCCGGGCCGAGATCGCCGCCCTCCTCGCCTCGCTCTGGGTCGACGTCGACGTCCACATCCCGTACGCGGCGGGCGAGCTGCTCGCCCGGATCCGCGAGCGCGGGACGGTCGAGCTCGAGTATGGCGAGCGGGACGTCCGCGTCAGCGGCCGCGCCGCCCCGGCCCTGGCAGGCGAGCTGGCCGCCGTGGCCGAGGCCTGGGGCGCCACCCTGGGCGACGAGGCCGGCAACGGCGTCCACGAGGCACCGGCCACCGCGACCCCGTCCCACTGATCCGATGGCCGGCTGGCTGCGCCGGGCTGGTCAAGGCCGCGCTCCCGACGGCGCAGTCGTCACCTGGTCCGTCGCCGAGGGTCGACGCGGCCGACGCTGGCGGGAGGTCGTCGCGACAGGGGAGGGGATCCGGTCGTCCCTGCTTCTGGAGCTCGATCCCGACGGTCGCTTCAGCCACCTCGAGCTTTCGACCGCGGCGGGCTTGCTCACGCTCCATCCGGAGGGGGACGGGACGCTCCACGGCAATCGCGTGACCGCCGATGGGGTTCACCACCTCCGAAGCCCGTGGGACCCGTCAACGGACGTTCGCGTGGAGGGCTCGGCGGTCTGCATCGCCGCGGCGCCAGGCCGTGGCGGGACCCAGGGCTGGCTGCGGATCCGTCTCGACCTGCGCCTCGACCCGACATCGGACGCGATTGACGCGGTGGCGACCGACGGTGACGGACTTCCGGTGCTCGATGGTGGCGCCAGCTGGCCGCTGGAGCTCGAGGGCTGAGTCATCCAACAACGAATCGCGATGGCTTCGTGGACGGACCGTGGACAACCCTCGCAGATTCGGCCCCCGAAGCGCGAACTTCGTGGACAAGTGGGCTAGGCAGCCCGCGGGCGGCACCGTACTGTAGGTCTTGCCCGAAGGGGCCACGAGATCGAAAGCGGCGACGCAGGTGCTTGCACAGGCGGCGAAGGCTACGGACCCGAGGTTCCTTCGGGCGTTTCGTTGTGCCCGTCGTCGCCGACTGCCGCCGACGGCCGGGGACAGGGACCGCGGAGTGCCCGTGGCGGCCGCGAGCTGTGGCCCGCCTAGCCTCAGCGGCGCGTCCCAGCGGGCGCCGGGGGAGGGGACCTCTCGTCTCGGCGACCCGCGCCTCGGGACGAACGTGCAAACGCTGTGGATAACCCTCGCGATTGCAAGGCGAGTGCGACGAATCTCGTGGACAAGTGGGCTAGGCAGCCGGCGGGCCACACCCTACTGTAGGTCTTGCCCGAAGGGGCCTCGAACATCTAGTGAGCCGGTCGGTACTTGTATTGACTGGCGCATCTAGTGATCGACGGTTCCTTCGGGCGTTTTCGTGTCCGCGGCACGAGCCCCGATCTGCTGCGGCTGTCAGAATCCGTCGATGCAGATCACGAATGGCGTCCATCGCCTCGGCACCGGCCTCGTCAACTCCTATCTCGTCGAGGAAGCCGGTCTCGTCACGATCGTCGACGCCGGAATGCCCGGCAACTGGTCGGACCTCCTGACCGAGCTCGCCGTGATGGGACGAACCCTCGATGACGTCCGGGCGGTGGTCCTCACCCACGGCCATTCGGACCACATCGGCTACGCGGAGCGCGCCCGGACCGAGCGCCGGCTGCCCGTGTCGGTCCACGAGCTCGACGCCGCCCTCGCCCGCGGCGAGGTCAAGAACCCGGCCAGGGGCGGCGGCCCGGTCGGGCTCGCAGTGCTTCGGTTCTTCTGGTACGGGCTGACCCACGGCGGCCTGAAGTCGGTCCACGTCGGCGAGGTCGCGACCTTCGGCGACGGCGTCGTCCTCGACGTCCCGGGTGCCCCGCGGGTCATCCACCTGCCGGGTCACACGCCAGGCAGCGCGGCGCTCCACGTCGAAGCGAAGGACGTCCTGCTGATCGGCGACGCGCTGTCGACGGTGGCCGTCACGAACGGCTCGACGGGGCCGATGATCGCCCCGTACACCGCCGACCCGGCCGCCGCCATCGCGTCTCTCGACCGACTGGGCGGAATCGAGGCGGGTTGGGTCCTGCCGGGCCACGGCCAGCCCTGGACGGGCGGCGTGGCCGCGGCGGTCCGCCGGATCCGCGCCGCCGGCCCCGGCGGGATGGGCCGGCCGGCGACCTGATCACCCGGGCAAGAACGGGCCGCGCCGTGGCGAGGGGCAAACGAAACCCCGCCGGCCGCGTCGAGGCGCGCGAACCGGCGGGGGAAGGGGGAGGGGGTCGCCTACGGGTTCGCGACGGCCCAGTTCGGGATCGCGGCGCCGTTCGTGGCTCCGGCGGCGGTGTCGCCGGCGAAGTAGTACAGCGGCTGGCCGTTGTAGGTGACCTGCTTGGTGCCGTCGTCACGGGTGATTACGGTGAGGTCGCCGGTGACGCCGTCGCCTTTGGTGGGCGTGCCAGACGCCAGGGTCAGGGCGGGCCAGGCCGTG
>DATBPR010000270.1:0-1779 GCA_036561285.1 Candidatus Limnocylindrales bacterium
GCGACCGCGGCGATCGCCCCGAACGCCTCGAGCGTGCCCCGGAGGACGGGGACGCCGCCGGCGGCGTGGAGGGCGTCGACGATCTCGGGCGTCGGCTCGCCGGACGTGAGCGACACGAAGACCGGGAGCAGGTCCGGGCGATCCGCGGTGGCCCGCAGGAGCGGGTCGACGACCTCGAGGGCCGTGTCGACCTCGGACGGCAGCGAGCGGTACGGGAAGTCGTGCACGAGAGCGAGCACGTCGTAGGCGCCGGACCCGGCGAATGCCCGGAAGGCGGCGTCGTACGCGGCCGGCGGATCCGTGGCGCCCCACGGATCGAGCGGGTTGCCGATGTAGCCGAGCGTCGGCAGATCGGCGAGAAGCTGGTCGCGGGCCTCGGGCGGGACGTCTGCCAGGTCGACGCCGGTTCGCGACGCGAGATCGGCGATGAGCGAGGCCTCGCCCGTCGAGACGGTGACGACCCCCGTCCGCCCCCGCCCGACCCGGCGGCCCAGCCGCCGGCAGCCGGCGACGAGCTCCGCCGTCTCGAGCAGGGCATCGAGGTCGTCGCAGAGAATGACCCCCGCCGCGCGCAGGGCGGCCTCGGTCGCCCGGGTCTCGCCGGCGAGCGAGCCCGAATGGGCGACCGCCGCGAGCTGTGCCTGGCGGCTCCGGCCGACCTTCACGGCCAGGACCGGCTTCCCGGCGGCGAGGGCGCGGTCGGCCAGGGCGAGGAAGCGCTCGGGGCGCTTGAACCCCTCGAGGAAGAACATGACCGCGTGGGTCTCGTCGTCGTCGATCGCGTAGCGCAGGAAGTCGGCGGCGTCGAGAGTGACCTCGCTCCCGCAACCCACGATGCGTGAGAACCCGATCCGCGTCCCGGAGTGGATGAACGCGTCCGTGACCGAGCCGGACTGGGCGATCCCCATGACGCCGCCGCGCGGCAGCCACGGGTTGACGTCGCCGATATACGTCGCGCTGTTCGTCGTCAGGTCGACCAGGCCCATGCAGTTCGGCCCGAGGAGCGCGATCCCGTGACGGCGCGCCAGTTCGGCGACCTCCGCCTGCATGCGAGCCGCCGCCTCGCCGCCCTCGACCACGCCGCCGCCGGGGATGACCACGGCGGGAACGCCGGCCGCGGCGGCATCGGCGACCACGGCGGTTGCCCGCAGGGGGTTCACCGCGACCAGGACGGTGTCGGGAACCTCTGGCAGATCCGCGATGGACGGGTAGCACGGCTGACCGTCGAGCTCGTCGTAGCGCGGATTGACGAAGTGGCAGCGGGTGTCTGAGCCGAGGACGCGAAGGTTGTTGCGGACCGTCAGGGCGATCCCGCCACGAGTTGATGCGCCGACGACGGCGATCGACCGCGGGGCGAACAGCGGCCGGAGGTCGATCGGGGGGAATGTCCCCTCGGCGTCGGCTCCGTCGCTCTCGTCCCCTGACCTAACGAACGTTCGGTTGGATGTCGCCGACATCAGCCGACGACCCGGCCGACGCCGCGCCGCTCGAGCGAGCGGGCGATGATCAGGCGCTGGATCTCCGACGTGCCCTCCCAGATCCGGTCCACTCGGAGCTCGCGCAGGTAGCGCTCCGCCGGGAACTCGCGCATGTAGCCGCGACCCCCGAAGACCTGGACGACGCGGTCGGCGCAGCGCCACGCTGCCTCGGAGGCGAAGAGCTTCGCGAGCGACGCCTTGGCGTGGACGACCTTCGGATCGGCGCCGGCGTCCGCGAGCGCGGCCGCCTCCCGGGTGAGAAGCCGCGCCGCCGATGCATCCGCTGCCGAGTCGGCGAGCG
>DATBPR010000271.1:0-6426 GCA_036561285.1 Candidatus Limnocylindrales bacterium
GGCGCCCGAGCCGGCGCCCGCCTGAGGTTCCGGCTCGCGGTCCGACCCTCGCGACCAGGGAACCTTGGTTCTCCGCGGTCGACAAGTGACGGCTGGGTCGCCGCGCTGGACCCCTACGGGCGGTCTGCTCGGCTGAGCGTATCCGGCTTGGAAACAGACGTCGCCCGGCAGCCTGGCCGGGCGACGCTTGTTGACGCGGCGGAAACACGGTCCGCCAGGAGGTGGGTGGTCGGCTAGCGACCCCCGTGGTCCCGATCGCGGTCGCGGCGGAGCCAGCTCATCGCCCCGCCGGCCAGCGACTGCTGCGTTCCAGGGACCGGCGGCTTCCACGTGCCGGCGGCCACCGCCACCGAGCCGGCGTCCGCCGGCGGATCCATCGCGGCCGACGAAGCGGTCGTCTTGTCGCCCGGCCCGGGCGCCGGCTTCGCTGACGTCGTGGCGGGCGGCGTCAGCGTGAAGGACTCGAACTCCGCCGGCTTCTTCGCCGACTTGTCTGCCGCGGCGGCGTCCGCCGCCTTCGTCGACTCGTTCCACGCGGCCCACGCCTGGGCCAGCTTCGTCGGCGGCTTCGCGGTCTCCATCACCCCGACGGACTTCGCGGCCGAGATCGCGACCGGCTCCGTGGTCGCGGCCACCGGTGCCTCCGGTGCCCCCGCCACCTCAGTCGCATCCGCGGGCTCGGTCGAGTCGGTCGCGACTGCCGGATCGGCCTCCGCGGACGCCTCGCCGACGGCTCCGACGGCCTCGGCGGCGTCGGCGGCGCCGGCGGCGTCGGCGGACGCGTGATCCGCCACGGCGACAGCGACGGCGGCGGTCGCCTCGGTGCCGGCCTGGTCCTTCGGTGCGGCCCCGTCGTCGGTCGCGCCCGGGCCGTTGTCGGACGACGCGGCCTTCGCGTCCTCCCCGGGCTCGATGCTGTGGCCGATCTTCTCCAGGTCGGGGAAGGCCGGTCGCCGGGCGGCGTGCTGGGCGATCACCAGCGGGTCGGAATCGCCCTCGAGCCGGCCGAAGTACGCGTCGACGTCGGCGCGATAGACGACGATTGCGGCCTCGACGCGCTCGATCTCGCGGTCGATCTTCGCCCCGTGCTCGCCGATGCTGGTCTTCAGGTCGGCCTCCAGGGCCGCGGTCCGGCGCTCCTTCTCCTCCTGGATCCGCTGCTGCTCGGCGGCGACCCAGTCGTCGATCGCCTTGCGGTCGTCGTCGGCGAGCTCGTGCATCCGCGCCTGCTCGCTCTCGCGGCGGGCGTTGATGCCGGCGATGTGCGCGTCGCGGCGCTGGTCCGTGTCGGTCGCGACCCGCGTGCGGTCGGCGGTCGCGGCGTCCTGCATCGCCCTGGCGAGGCTCGCGAGGAAGATCGCGCCGTCATCGGCTCCACCGGGCGCCGCGCTGTCGGCTGCGGCCGCATCGGTCGCGTCGGCCTCACCAGCGGTTGCCTCGGGCACGGCGTCGGGCTCGGCCGCGACCGCGTCCTTCTCGGTCTCGTCCGCTGCGTCGCCCGGGCCGCTCTCGGCCGGCGTGAATGACGGCTTGCTTACGACCCCGTTCGTCTGCCATGGGGACCCCGTCCCGTTCGCGGACGTGATCGGCCCCGGATCCGGGTCGACAGGGTTGATCTGGGGCGTCTCCTCCACCATCGCGCGCACCTCATATCTCCGCCGCCGGTCGAGCGGGGGTCAGCCCGAACGCGAGGGGGCCGGTCGGAGGGCGAGATCGTATCGCCGGGGGTGCAGCACGGCAACGGGGAAAATGGGGCTCGCCCGAAGGTGTCCGCGGAACCCCGGAGGCCGGGCTACGGGGTCAGGCGATACAGGCGCAGCGCATCGAGCTCCGGCTCGTCGAGGCGGTCGAACCCGCGGAAGCCCGCGGCCTCGGCGTACTGGCGCATGGTGCCGGCCCGGATCGCCGTCCCGGTCCCGGCCGAGCCGGGCTCGGTCATCGCGGCGGGCAGGCACGTGAGGATGCTGAACCCGTAGAACATCCGCTCGAGCTCGCTCCCGGGCGCGGTGAAGGCGTCCTCGGTCTTCTCGTCGGCGATCAGGGCCACGCCCCCGGGCGCGAGCAGGCCGCGGATCGCCGCGAGGACCTCGACGGGATGGCTGAGGTCGTGGATCGCCTCAATGACGATCGCGAGGTCGTACTGACCGGCGGCCGCGGGATCGGCCGCGTCGCGGACCGCGAACGTGACCCGGTCCCCGACACCGGCCTCGCGGGCGTTCGCCCGGGCGAGCTCGATCGAGGACCGGTCCAGGTCGAAGCCGTCCACGCGCACGTTCGGATAGGCCGCCGCGACGGCAATCGCCGCCCAGCCGACGCCGCAGGCGACGTCCGCGACGCGGGCCGGTGGATCGGCCGTGAGCCGGGCGTGGATGTCCGGCAGGGCCGGCAGGATCTCGCTGCCGAGACGGCCCCGGAGCCAGGGCCGGTTGAAGTCGCCCTGGGCCTCGATCATGTCGGCGCCGTACGCGGTCCAGTCGACCCCGCCGCCGGTCCGGAAGGCCTCGAGGACGTCCGGGATGGCCTTGGCGCAGGCGACGATCGACCGGCCGAGCGGCGCGATCGACCACGGGCTGTCCGGATCCAGGAGTGGCTCCGCATAGGCGTCGGGGAGGGCGAAGCGCCGGTCGGCGGGAGCGGCGGCGGCGTCGTCGACGACGAGGAGCCCGGTCGTCGCCTGCTGCTCGAGCCACTCGCGCGCGTACCGCTCCGCGATCCCGGCCCGGGACGCCAGGTCCGTGGAGGTCGCGGGCCCGCCATCGTGCAGGGCTCGATACAGGCCGAGCCGGTCGCCGAGGTAGACGGACAGGATGTCGAACATGCCGATCCCGGCGCCGAACAGGCGGCCGACGATCTCGTCGGTGGTCTTCGCGGGCGCTTCGGCGGTGTCGGTCATGGTGTCCCTCCCCTCGAGCATCGGGCCGTTCGTTCTCCGGCCGCCCGAGGGTAGCGGACGCGACCGCGGCGAATCTCGCGGCGCAGGAACCGGCCCCGCCCGTGGGACAGGGGCGGGGCCTGCAGGTGGGTCGGGGAGCCCCGCGAAGCGGCCATGGCGCGCGGTCAGTCGGCTCCGCGGTCGAGCAGATAGGACCGGTCGAGCACCCTGGTGGTGACCGATCCGATGTCGATCGGCTGATCGAAGGACAGCACGAGCACCCGGTCGAACCCGATCGCATCCGAGCTCGACGGCGGCGCGGCCTGGGCGATGAGGACCGAGACCGCCGCCCCGTCGCGCTCGACGTCGACGTGGACATCGACGATGTCGTCGACGGGCAGTCCGACCCAGGTCACGCGGATCGTGTCCGGGCCGGTCTGGACGACGTCGGCGTCGTGCCAGCGAACGGACATTCCATCGGCGGCGTGGCCGCTGCCCGGTGCGACACCTGTCATCGTCGGGGTTCGTTGCACGTGCAACCATCGTGGACCGTCGCGTCGATGGCCGGACGCACGTCGACATCCGGAGCGGCGGAATGTCGAGGGTCGCGCCAGGGACCGCTCGCCGATCCGCCCACCCGATATCGTCGGGGCCATGCGGACCCTCGCGGCGCTCGATCGACCCCGGCCGGCGCTCGCCCTGTCCGCGGTCCTGCTGGCGATCCCCCTCGTCTTCGTCCTGCTGGTCCCGCACCCGCTCGAGCAGCCGTTCGGCGTCGACTTCCGGCTCTACCAGGACGCGACCGCGCGATGGCTCGCCAGCGGCCAGTTCTACGAGCCGTACCAGCTCGCCGGGCCGTACCCGATCAGCGCGGGCGACATCCTCTACCCGCCGGTCGCGCTCTGGCTCTTCGTCCCCTTCGCGCTGGACGGCGGCCCGGTCCTCGACGCCCTCCAGGCCGTGGTCTGGTGGGCTCTCCCGCTCGGGATCGTCGCGGGGGTCGTCGTCGCCCTCCGTCCGCGGCCGCTCGTCTGGCCGCTCATCGCGTTCTGCCTCGTCAACCCGACGACCCTGCTGAAGATCTGGACGGGCAACCCGGTGATCTGGTCGATGGCGGCGATGGCCGTGGCGGTGGTGGGCGCGTCCCGGTTCGCGGCTCCGTTCGTGCTCCTGAAGCCGAGCCTCGCCCCGTTCGCCCTCTTCGGGATCCGGCGGCGATCGTGGTGGCTGGGCGCGTCGGTGCTCGTCGTGCTGTGCCTGCCGTTCGGGGCGATGTGGCTCGACTGGCTGTCGACGCTCCGCAACTCGCAGGGCGGCGGGCTGCTCTACTCGTCGCTCGAGGTGTTCCTGCTGCTCCTGCCGCTCGCGGCCTGGTGGGGCCGGACGCGCGGCGGCTGAGGACGACGAAGGGCGTCGTTCGCGAAGATCGAACCATCGGCGTCGCGGCGCGCATCAATGGTGGTGAGCGCGGCCAAACGGGTCGCGCCGAGGGAGGACCGAGCATGCTCCTGGCGCTCGTCGAACGGGCGAAACAGGGCGACGAGGAGGCCTTCGCCGCCGTGGTTCGTGTCGTGGGCGATCGCTGCATGTTCATCGCGCTCCGGATCCTGCGCGACGTCGATCGGGCCGAGGATGCGGTCCAGGCGGCGTTCGTCTCGGCCTGGATCGAGCTCCCGACGCTCCGCGACCTCGAGCGGTTCGAGGCGTGGCTCCACCGGATCCTCGTCAACGCCTGCTACGCCGAGGCCCGACGCGGCCGGCGGTGGGCGGCCAACGTCGTCCTGCTCGAGACGGACACGCCGGCCGCTCGCGACGAGTACCTGACGGTCCACGACCGCGACCAGCTCGACCGGGGCTTCCGGCGGCTCCCGCCGGAGCAGCGGGCGGTTCTCGTGTTCCATCACGCCCTCGGGCTCACCTTGCTCGAGGTCGCTGACCACCTCGGTATCCCCGTCGGGACCGCGAAGTCCCGGCTGTTCTACGCGACGGCGGCGCTCCGGGCGGCCCTCGAGGCCGACGACCGGACGCCGATCCCCAAGGAGCGACTCGCATGACCTCGCGAGACCCGGACGCCCTGATTCGCACCTGGCTTTCGGAGGGTGCGGAGGACCCATCGGTCCAGCTGCCGGACCGCGTGAGCGACGCGATCGCCGCCGACATCCACCTGACTCGACGACGGACCGGCTTCGGTCCGTGGAGGTTCTTCGACATGTCCCGAATTGCCATCGCCTCGGTGGCCGCGGTCGTCGCGGTCGTCGTCGCCGGCGCGGCCCTCATCGGGCTGAACCGGCCGGCGACGTCCGTCGGCGCCACGGCGCCCGCTCCATCGCTCGCCGCTGCCGCATCGGCCGCGACCATGCCGCCGGCCATTCTGAGTGCGCCCGGCGACCTCGTGGTCGGCTCGCCCTTCCCGCTTGAGAACGTGATCGCCGCCGGCTCGACCTACCACTCGGTCGGGTTCACGTCACCGCTCGCGTTCACGATGCCGGCTTATGCCAGCTCGATCAGCGGCACCTTCGATGCGAAGACCTGGGCAGACCGACACACGCTCCAGATCCACTGGAACAACGACTACGCCGTGACCATCAACGACGGGCTCAAGGTCAGCAATAACGTCTGCCATCCGACGACGCTCATCGATACGCCCGCGACCCCGGCCGCCGTCGGCTCGTGGCTGCATGCGGCGACCGGCGCGACGGTGACCGATCGGGCGGATCTCGCTCTCGCCGGGGGAGGCGTCGCCAGGGTCTTCGACGTGTCGCTGTCGGACGCGTGCTATTCGTCGACCGACTCGCCGCCGGGGAACCCCCAGATCTGGTTCGGCGCCGGCGAGCAGCACCGGGTGTACGCCATCCAGCGCGGCGACCGGACGGTCCTCGTGATGACGTGGTCGCCGTTGCAGGACGCGGCGGCGATGGATACGGCCACCAACCAGCTCGTCGGGAGCCTGCAATTCAACTAGGGCGTCTGCCCACTCGAACGTCCCGCGCGGCCCGGCCGGAACCTCGATCCCGGCCGGGTCGCCGCATGTTCAGCGGTCGATCAGGTCGTCGTACTCGTGGTGGCGCTTCAGCCACGCTCCGATGAACGGGCAGTCCACGACAGCCCGCAGGCCACGCCGGCGGACGTCGTCCAGGGCCGCACGGGCGAGGGCGCTGCCGACGCCATGGCCCTCCGCTTCGGGCAGGACCTCGGTGTGGACGAACGTGATCGGCCCCTGGTCGTCGGGCAGCTCGTACTCGGCGATGCCGACGAGGCGATCGCCCATCCGCGCCTCGTAGCGCGATTCCTGCGGGTTGTCCTCGACGACGAGGTCCTCGGGAGCAGCGACGCCTGGCTCGGTCATCGGGACATCCTAGGGGTGATCGCGGAGGAAGGTCGGGCGGGTGTGGCGAGGCGGCCGCCGGCCTTGCCGGTCCGTCACCGATCCGTTACGGTAGCCGCCCGGTTACGCAGCACGCGGTCGGACCGATCGTGCACCGGCCGGCCGCGACGAGGAGGAGACATCGATGGCTTCCGGCACCGGCACAAAGGATGACCCCTGGGTCCTGAGG
>DATBPR010000272.1:0-4212 GCA_036561285.1 Candidatus Limnocylindrales bacterium
GACGGCCGCCCTGTGCGTCATGGACTTCGGGTTCATGGGCGGGTCGATGGGCGCGGTCGTCGGCGAGAAGGTCACCCGCGCCGCCGAGCACGCCCTGGCCGAGCGGGTGCCCCTGATCGTCGTCTCGGCGTCGGGCGGCGCCCGGATGCAGGAGGGCACGCTCTCCCTGATGCAGCTCGCGAAGTCCGTGGCGGCGCTCGAGCGGCTGCGGGCCGCCGGCGTCCCGTTCGTCAGCATCCTCACGGACCCGACGACCGGCGGCGTTTTCGCCTCGTTCGCCGTCCTGGGCGACCTGAACATCGCCGAGCCGAACGCCCTGATCGGCTTCGCCGGGGCGCGGGTCTCCGCCGGGACCATCGCCCAGGAGCTGCCGCCGGGCTTCCAGCGGTCGGAGTTCCTGTTCGAGCACGGGTTCCTCGACCGGGTCGTCCACCGGTCCGAGCTCCGCAACGAGCTCGTCGGGATTCTCCGCTTCCTCGTCGCACGAGCGACGGGAGCCGCGGAGACCGTAGACGACGAGGTCATCGGCCTGCCGAACTTCCGCCCGTTCTCCTTCCTGTCGAACCTCGCCGAGCGGGTGCTCCCGAGCGATCCCGACCAGAATAACGGCCACGGCGCCGGCGAGCCGGTCTCGCCCGAGCGGACGGCTCGCCCGCGATCCCGGATGTCGGAGAGCACCCCGTCCCCGGTCGCCGCGCGGTCGGGCGGCGCGGCCGCCGCCGATCCCGGGCCCGTCGACACCTCGCCGGACGCGCCGACCGCGGTTGGCGCCGACGGCGCCGATGACCTCGGCCTGATCCCGGACGAGGCGACGGCCGCCCCCGAGGAGGCGCCGCATGGTTGACCGGATCCTCGGTCGCGGCCGCGACACCGCGCCGGCCGATGCCGCCCCGAACCCCGCGCCTGCCGCGCCCCCGGACCCGAAGACCGAGACCTGGGCGCGGGTCCAGCTGGCCCGCAACCTGCGCCGCCCGCGGATCCTCGACCTCGTCGGCGCGATGGCCGACGAGTTCATCGAGCTCCACGGCGACCGCCTGTTCGGTGACGACGAGGCCCTCGTCACCGGCCTCGCCCGGATCGGCGATCGGCGGGTCGTCGTCGTCGGCCAGCAGAAGGGCGCCGACACCGAGGAGAACATCCGGCGCAACTTCGGGATGCCCCATCCCGAGGGCTACCGCAAGGCGATGCGCGTCATGGAGCTCGCCGAGCGCTTCGGGCTGCCGATCGTCACGTTCGTCGACGTCCCGGGCGCCCACCCCGGCCCCGAATCGGAGGAGCGCGGGATCGCCGAATCCATCGCCCGCTCGATCGGGCTGATGAGCCGCCTGCGGACGCCGATCGTCGTCGTGATCACGGGCGAGGGCGGCTCCGGCGGGGCGCTCGCGATCGCCGTCGGCGACGTCGTGATCGCGCTCGAGAACGCCGTCTACTCCGTGATCAGCCCGGAGGGTTGCGCCTCGATCCTCTGGCGGACCGCCGACGAGGCCGCAACGGCCGCCGTCGCGATGCGGATGACGGCGCCCGAGCAGCAGGCGCTCGGGGTGATCGACCTCGTCGTGCCCGAGCCGGGCGAGGGGGCCCACACAGATCCTGCCGAGACCGCCCGCCGGCTGAAGACGGTGATCCTCGAGCAGCTGGACGCGCTCGTGCGGATTCCCCTCGACGCGCTCGTCGAGGAGCGGTACCGTCGCTTCCGCATGCTGGGGGCGTATCGCGAGGTCGAGGAGTCGCCGCCCCCGGCGCCGGAGCGACCGGGTCTCGCCGACCGTCTCCGCAACCTGCTCGATGCGGGCCGCTGGTCCGGCATCGTCTCCACCCCGGCCGGCCCCGTGGAGCCACGCGAGCTGCCGGCTCGTGACGAGGTCTGACCCGCGTGTCCGCCGATCGCCGCCGCGCCGCCCCCGAGACCGCTGACACGGGCGGGGAGCCCGCCGCCGCCCGAAGCGAATCGGACCGGCTTGCCGACCACGCCGAGATCGACCGGCTCACCGACGATCTCGTGCCGGCGCTGATCGCGAAGCTCTCGGCGACCGGACTTGGCGAGATCGAGGTCGGGGAGGGGAGCTGGACCGTGCGAGTCCGCCGGCCGGCGGACGCGACGGGCAGCCACAGCCGGCGGTCGACCGATCGCTCTTCGCGGTCCCAGCCCGGCCACGGGGGGCACGGCCACGCCCCGGGCGCGTTCGAGGGCCACCGGCCGATGACGGGCGCGGCCACGGGATCGTCGAACGGCAGCAGCCCGGGCGTCGCGGCCGCGGGCAGCACCCGCGGCGACGGCGACGGTCACCGGTCGGTCGCCACATCGCCGGCCGTCGGGATCTTCCAGCCGCGGCCGGAGGTCCGGTCCGGGACCCGCGTCCGCTCCGGCGACCGGCTCGGCGCCGTCGACATGCTCGGCGTGCCCCAGGAGGTCGTCGCCCCAGCCGACGGGATCGTCGGCGCGACGCTCGTCGAGCCGGGCGAGGCCGTCGAATACGGACAGGAGCTGATCGTGATCGAGCTCGCCGCGCGGAGCGGCGACGCCTCCCGCACCGCCGAGCGGAGCGAGGCCTGATGTTCCGCAAGATCCTCATCGCCAACCGGGGCGAGATCGCCCTCCGGATCCTCCGCGCCTGCCGGACGCTCGGGATCGAATCGGTCGTCGCCTACAGCGAGGCGGATCGCGAATCCCTCCCGGTCCAGCTGGCCGACGAGGCGATCTGCATCGGGCCGGCGGACGCCCGCCGCTCCTACCTCTCGGCCCCGGCCGTGATCAGCGCGGCGATCGTCACCGGCTGCGACGCGATCCACCCCGGCTACGGCTTCCTCTCGGAGGACGAGGGCTTCGCCGAGGTCGTTCGCGCCCACGATCTGACCTTCATCGGCCCGCCGGCGAACATCCTGGAGCGGTTCTCCAACAAGGAATCGACCCGGCGGCTGCTCGGCTCGCTGGGCCTCCCCACGATCCCCGGCTCCAACGGGATCCTCCGCGACGACGAGCACGCCCTCTCCGAGGGCGAGCGGATCGGCTACCCGCTCCTGATCAAGCCCGCGGCCGGCGGCGGCGGCAAGGGGATGCGGATGGTCCGCACGCCGCGCGAGCTCGAGGCGTCCCTGAACGTCTGCCGCTCCGAGGCGCGGGCCGCCTTCGGCGACGACTCCCTGTACCTGGAGTCCTGGCTCGACGAGACTCGTCATGTCGAGGTCCAGATCGCGGTCGACCGCTACGGTCGCGGGGTCCACCTCGGCGAGCGCGACTGCAGCGTCCAGCGCCGCCACCAGAAGATCCTCGAGGAAGGCCCCACCCCCGCCCTCGGCCCGGAGGCGAGGAACGACCTGTGCATGCGGGCGATCCGGGCGATCGTCTCGGCCGGCTACGAGAACGTCGGCACGCTCGAGTTCCTCGTCGACCGCGACGGGAACTTCTTCTTCATCGAGATCAACAGCCGGATCCAGGTCGAGCACCCGGTGACCGAGATGCTGACGGGGATCGACCTCGTCGCGACCCAGATCCGGATCGCGGCGGGCGAGCCGCTCGGGTTCAGCCAGACCGACGTCATCACTCGGGGCCACGCGATCGAGTTCCGGATCAACGCCGAGGACCCGGAGCGCGAGTTCCGGCCGGCCGCCGGCGTCGTCGAGCGGTACCTCGCCCCGGGCGGCCCCGGCGTCCGGATGGATTCCCACCTGTTCGCCGGCTACGAGGTCCCGCCCTTCTACGACTCGCTCCTCGGCAAGCTCATCGTCTGGGGGCCCGATCGGGCGACCGCCATCGCCCGCTCGCGGGTCGCCCTCGACGAGATGCTCATCGAGGGGCTCGCGACGAACATCTCGATCCACGAGGCGCTCCTTACGAACGAGACGTTCCTCGAGGGTCGCTGGACGACGAACCTCCTCGACCGGGTCGGGAGCGCGGCCTTCCTCGCGGCGGCGAGCCGCGGGTGATCCGCCTCCAGGTCGTGCACGGATGCAGGCATCCATCCGAACGGCCCACCGCCGGACCGACAGACTGGGATCCACGATCGAGAGGGAACCGCCCGTGACCGACGCCACCGCGCCGCCCGCCGAGGAGACGGCCGAGACCGCCCCGACCGCGACCGCGGCGACCGCCGCCCGGCCCGACGGGCCGGTCCACACGACGCGCGAGATCGAGGCCCTCATCCCGCATCGCTGGCCGTTCCTGCTCGTGGACCGGATCGTCGAATACGACGAGGCGGCGAGGCGGATCGTCGG
>DATBPR010000273.1:0-3008 GCA_036561285.1 Candidatus Limnocylindrales bacterium
CCCAGCCGTACTGCTGAAGCTCGTTGGCATCGATGATCGCCGTCATGTTGTCCAGCCCATACCGGGCGGCGACGAACGCGGCCTCCCAGACCTGGCCTTCCTGGCATTCCCCGTCGCCGAGGAGGACGTAGGTGTGTTCGGCCGTTCCCCGCAGGCGCGCCCCGAGGGCAATCCCGATGCCCGCGGAGAGACCCATCCCGAGGGAGCCCGTGGACATGTCGATCCCCGGAAGGAGGGTCATGTCGGGGTGGCCCTGGAGCCGGGAGTCGAGCTGGTCGAACGTGTCGAGCTCGGCGACCGGGAAGTAGCCACGCAGGGCCATTGCCGCGTACTGGCCGATCGCCGAGTGGCCCTTCGACATGATGAAGCGATCGCGCCCGGGCCAGGCCGGCTCGTCGGGACGGATGTCGAGGACCCGGAAGTAGAGCGCCACGAGGAGGTCGGCCGCCGAGAGCGGACCACCGATGTGTCCGGCGCCGGCGTGGGCGACGCTGCTGATGACGAGCCTGCGGACCCGGCGCGCAATGCCCTGGAGCCCGGCCACGTCGGGCTCGCTATGGGCCGCGCTGACGACGTCCGTGCCGGTCATGGCAGGAGCGCCGCCGGTTGGGCGTCGTGGCGAATGAAGATCAGCTGGCCGGCGAGGCCCAACGTCACGTAGATGCCCCCATCGCCGATGCACAGGTTGGTCGGGTCCGAGTTGCGGGACAGGTCATAGCGGGTCTCGAGCGTCCCGTCGGGTGCGTAGATGTAGATCGCATCGCCACCGTCGTCGGACACGCTGCCGCAGACGTACAACCGGCCCTCGCTGTCGAGGGTGATCCCGTCCGGGCCGCCTTCGGGCACCTTGCAGAAGGTCTGGGCCGGACCGAGCGCACCGTCTTCGACATCCATGACCTGGACGATCCCGTTCGCCGAGTGGGCCAGGTACAGCCGCTGCCAGTCCGGGCTGAAGGCGAGGCCGTTCGGGAAGTCGCCGAAGTCACGGACCACCTCGACCGGCCCGGCTCCGGCCGCCTCGGGCCGGAAGCGGCACAGGGCGCCCCCGGTGTAGGGCGTCCGTTCGATGAAGGCCTCCCAGTTGCCCGGATCCGTGAAGTACAGCCAGCCGCCCGGGCCGAAGCGCAGGTCATTCGGGCGCCAGGGGGCGACCCGCGGCAGCGCGGTCACGAGATCCTCGACCACGCCATCGAGCGAGATCCGCTGGATCCGCCCGGTGACCCCGTCGTCGGCGCGGGCAAGGAGCTCGGGCGTCAGCGGGTAGAGGCCGCCGTTGTTCGCGACGTACAGCTTGCCGTCGGCACCGAGCGTCGCTCCGTTCGGTGCGCCACCCGGTCGCGCGATCAGCCGGACAGTGCCGTCAGTCCAGCGCTGCACGCGCTGTGAGCCGAGCTCCACGAATGCCACGTCACGTGGCCCAAGCCAGACGGGGCCCTCCGCATACACGAGGCCCGTCACGAGGACGTCAAACGACACGTTCACCAGCGGGGCCTGTCCGTGCCGCATTGCGGCACATAATTGCGCATTGCGCGATTATAGCGGGGTGTCAATCGCATTCCACCCCGGCCGAGGCGTCTGCTAGTGTCCCGTCCATGACTTCGAGCAAGCGGCCATCGAGCAACGTCCAGGCCGCGCTGCACGAGGCCGGTGGGTCGCCGCCGGCTCGCGATCGGCGTGACGGGATCCTGGTCCTCGGAAAGGTCCAGGCGATCCTCGAAGCGTTCGCCGGGGACATGGCCAGCGCCGGCCCGTCCGAGGTCGCGGCGCGGATCGGCGCCAACAAGAGCACCACGTTTCGGGTCCTCGGTTCGATGGAGCGCGCCGGCCTGCTCGATCGCCGGCCGGACGGGACGTTCGGCCTCGGGTTGTGGCTCATGGAGCTCGGTTCGCTCGTCCAGAGCCGGCTCGACCTCCGACGGGCCGCCGGGCCGAGCCTGGAAGAGCTCGGCCGGGCCACCGGCCAGACCGTCTTCCTGTCGGTGCTCCACGGCCACCAGGCGACGTGCATCGACCGCCTCGCCGGCTCGAACGTCGATGTACTGGCCCTCCGCCTGGGCGGCACCCTGCCGTTGTACTGCGGCGCGGGGCCGCGTGTCCTGCTCGCGGCATTGCCCGACGCGGAGGTCGAGCGCTACCTCGAGGCAGCGCCGTTCCCGGCGCTCACGCCGGCGACGCTGACCAGCGCCGCGGAGCTGCGCGCCGACGTGGCCCGCACCCGCGAGAGCGGCTACGTCGTCTCCATGGAGGACGTGACCGTGGGCGTCGGCGCGCTCGGTGCCCCGATCCGGGACGCGGCCGGCGGCGCGATCGCCGCGATCAGCGTGGCCGGGCTGAAGCACGAGTTCACCGGCGCGGCCGAGGCCCGGGCGATGGCGCTGGTCATCGCGGCGGCTCGCTCCGTCTCGAGCTCGCTCGGGGCTCCGCGCCGCAGCACGGGCTAGCACTTCAGGCCCGCGCCCGCTGGATGAACTCGAGCGGATAACCGTCGGGATCGTGGAAGTACACTGCCCAGCCGCCGATGTTCGGGCCGGCGGTGATCCTCACAGGGCGCGCGGAACGCGAGCGCAGGCCGATCACCCGGAGCCGCCCGTCGATGGCGTGGATGTCGTCGACGAGGAAGCACAGGTGGCCCGTTGACGGGTCGCTGGGCTGATAGCGTGGCACCTGCGTGTCGACACCCACGTACTGGATCAGCTCGATCATCGTCGCCGAGTTGGGAATAGCCAGGAAGGCCATCCGGACCGTGGTGAACGGCTGGGTGTGCATCTCGCGGAGGTAGTCCTCGCTTGCGTCACGCTGGGCGGCGAGGGCGAACCCGAGGACGTCGCAGTAGAAGGCAACGGCGCGATCGAGGTCACTGACGGTAACCCCTCCGTGGAATAGGCCGACGATGTTGCCGGCCCGGTCCGCGGGAGATCCGATCGTTGGTCGTGCCTCGGTCATCAGCGGACTCCTGTCTCGGATAGCGGTACGCAGTGCCGCAATGTGCGCCACGCGACATGGCTGTG
>DATBPR010000274.1:0-9642 GCA_036561285.1 Candidatus Limnocylindrales bacterium
CGCCGCGACCAGGCCGTCGTCCGGATCGAGGGCGATCGTGTGGCCCTTCTTCACCTTCACGCCGCCGATCTTCGCGTCGCGGACCGCCTCCGTGACCTGGACCGTCGCGAGGCCGCGGCCGGCGGCCGTCATCGGCTCGACGTTCGCGGCCGCGTCGATGTCCGCGTCGAAGGCGAGCAGGGCCGCGACGCCCTCGGCCGCGTTTCGGGTCGGGACGACGACGAGGCGGCGGTCCTCGCAGATCCGGGCGGCCTGCTCGGCGGCGAGGCGGACGTTCGGGTTGTTGGGGAGCAGGATCACCTCGCGTGAGCGGGCGAGGCGGGCGATCCGCAGCAGCTCGCCGGTGCTCGGGTTCGCCGTCTGCCCACCGCGAAGGACGTGAGCGACGCCGAGGTCGCGGAACACGCGCTCCAGCCCCTCCCCCGCGACCACCGCGACGACGGCCGGCCCGAGGGTCGGGTCGACGTCCGCCACCTCCGGGCCGTGAGCGCCATTTACGGAGGGCGCCGGGAGGTCGCCCCCGCCGACCTCGCGCGTCGGCGCGGCAGGCGGAGCCGGCCTCACCGCGACCGCAGTCCTCGCCCTCGCGTCGCCGCCCGGGGCGCCGGGATCCGAGGCACGCGTGCCCTCGCCGACGAAGTCCACGGCCCGCGCCTCGCGGACGTCGTCGGCCATCGTGTCGAGGTTCTCGATCGTGATCCGGGTCAGCGTGCCGAGCGACAGGCCGTAGGCGATCACCTCGTCGGGCCGCTCGTTGTGGACATGGACCTTGGCCAGCCGCGTGTCGCCGCCGACGAGCACGGAGTTCCCGATCGACTCGAGGTGGGCCTGGATCGCCGGAACGTCGAGGGCGCCATCGGGCAGCGCGGTCAGGACGAAGACGGTCTCGTAGCCGTACCCGTCCGCTTCGAGCGCCGCGACGCCGGCCCGGAACGCCGGGGCGGCCGCGCGGCGGTCCTCGGCATGCGAGGCGACAGTGGGAGCGCTCGCCGCGTGGACCGGCCGGCCCTGGACGCTCAGCAGCGCGCCCTCGAACAGCCGGAACAGGCCCTGTCCGCCGGAGTCGACGACGCCCGCCTCGCGCAGGATCGGCAGGAGCGATGGCGTCCGGGCAACCGACTTCCGGGCCCCCTCGACGGTGGCGGCCAGGACGTGCTCCATCGCCTCGTCCTGCTCTGCCGCCTCGACGGCCGCGGCCGCCGCCTCGCGGATGACCGTGAGGATCGTCCCTTCCACCGGCTTGCCGACGGCCCCATACGCCGTCTGGGTCCCGAGGGTCAGCGCGTTGGCGAGATCGAGGCCCGTGAAGCGCCGCTTCCCGGCCAGACCCTCGGCGACTCCTCGGAGGATCTGGCTCGTGATCACCCCGGAGTTGCCGCGAGCCCCCATCAGTGCGCCATGGCTGACGGCCGCCGCGATCCGCTCGACAGGCGCCTCCCGGCCGACGGCCTCCGCCTCGTCGAGGGCGGCGCGGACCGTCGCCAGCATGTTCGTCCCCGTGTCGCCGTCCGGGACCGGGAACACGTTCAGGGCGTTGATCTCGTCGACATTCGCCTCGAGGCTGGCGACGGCGCTCCGCAGCGCCTCGAGGAAGCCGGCGCCGGTGCAGTGGGTGCGAGCCATCAGGCGACGTCGGTTCCGCTGGCGGCGAGGTCGTCAGGCCCGATCCGCTCCGCGTCCGCGGAGGCCCGGGCGTCGGGCGGACCGCCGGGCAGCGCCTCCAGACGGCCTGTTCGGAGTCCGTCGACGTGGATGGTCAGCCGGTCGACCTCGCGTCCGAGGGCACGCCGGACGGAATACCGCACGGCGGAGTCGACCTGGCGGGCGACCTCGGCGATCGGGAGTCCGTGGGCGACCGTCAGGTCGAGATCGATGGTGAGCCGTGGTTCGAGGCCGATCCGGATCCCGTGAGGCGGCAGGCCGAGCCAGTCCGCGATGCGCTGCCACGACCGTCCGCCGGCGAACCCGGTGACGCCGTAGGAGCCGATCACGGCGGCGCGGACGAGATCCGTGAGAGCCCGACGGCTGACGAGCGAGCGACCCGCCGGCCGCGGAGCAGGCGGCTGCACCGAAGGGGTTGGTCGGGTCGGACGGGTGGGCACGCCGCGGGCATCCTCCCTCTGGCCGGGTCGTGGACGCGCGCTGGCCTCGAGCGCGAAGCGGCTGCTATCATACCGCCCGCTCGCGCCGTTCCGGCCCGGGCCCGTCCGTGCGCCAGCGTCCGGACTTCAGCCGATCAACCCGCTTCCTGACCGTTTTCGAGGACCACGATGGCCCGCTCCTGTGCGATCTGCGGCAAGGTGTCGATGGGTGGCTTCAACCCCCAGTCGTCGGGGATGAACCGCGTCCGCGCCCACCGCCGCTACCAGCCGAACCTTCAGCCCTTCACGATCCGCGATAAGGGCACGGAGGTGAAGGCGCTCGTCTGCACCCGCTGCCGGCGGACGTCGCTGAAGTCCGCGAAGTAGCCAACCGGCCGCCGCGGGCGGCCACGAGCCTCGAACGCCCGGCCGTGTGCCGGGCGTCGTCATGTCCGGCGTCGGGCGCGCGGTCAACGATCGGCGGTGTCCAGCCAGATGGTGAATGGGCCGTCGTTCACCAGCTCGACGGCCATCACCGCGCCGAACCGGCCGGTCGCGACCCGGACGCCGATCGAGCGGAGCGTCTCCGCGAACCGGAGGTAGAGCCGCTCCGCCAGCTCCGGGGCCGCGGCGCCGGTGAACCCGGGGCGGCGGCCCCGGCGTGTATCGGCGTAGAGCGTGAACTGGCTCACGACGAGGGCGTCGCCGCCGACGTCGAGCAGGGACAGGTTCGTCCGGCCCTCCGCGTCGTCGAAGATCCGGAGCTCCGTGGCCCGACGCGCGAGCGCGTCGGTCACCGCCTCGTCGTCGTCCGGCCCGACCCCGAGGAGGATCACGAGCCCCCGCCCGATCTCGCCGACGACTTCGCCGTCGACCCGGACGCGCGCGCCGCTCGTCCTCTGGAGGAGCGCCCGCACGTCAGGCGCGGGCCGGTCGCGCCGGGTCGACCTCGGGCGGGATCACCTCGCCGGCGCCGCTGCCCGGTCGCGGGTGGCCCGGCGGCGTCACGCCGTGCTCGGCGGCATAGGCGACACGCCAGCCATCTGCTTCCACGAGATAGCGCTCGCGGTCGGCGGCGTGCCGTTCCTCGGTGAGCGTCTCGGCCGAGGCGGGCACGAGCAGGTCGAAATCGCGGAGCCCATCCGGGTTGAACCGGCCGTTGCCGCGGAGCGGGATGACCGGGATGCCGCCGCGCTCGATCTCCGCCATGAACCGCCACGCCAGGTGCTTCGGGAGCTGGGCGAACGTGACCATCGCGTCGCGCGGGATCGGCGGCTTGCCGTCATTGAGCCGGTACTGGTAGCCCTCGTCGGCGAGGGCGCGGACGAGGCGGATCTCACGGCCCATGTCGCGGCCCTTGATCCAGAGCACGGAGCCGACGACCAGGATGTCGACGCCGAGCCCGCCGACGAACTCCGCGGTCTCGCGGTTGACGCCGCCGTCGACGTGGACCTCGCCGCCGACCGGGTTGTGGGAGAGGTACTCGCGGGCCGCGAGGAGCTTCTCCGCCGCGGTGTCCCGCATGAACGACTGGCCGCCGAACCCCGGCTCGACCGTCATCACGAGGACGATGTCCAGCAGGTGCCGGTAGGGCTCCAGGGCGGACAGCGGCGTCCCGGGCTTGACTGCGAGACCGGCGGCCCGGCCGGCCGCCCGGATCGCCTCGAGGGTCGGCGTGATCTGCTCCGGATCGACCTCGACGTGGATCGTGATCGAGTCGCAGCCGGCCTCGAGGAACTCGTCGACGTACGTGGCCGGGTCGCTGATCATCAGGTGGGCATCGAGGGGCAGCTCGGTCCGCGGCCGGATCCCCTTGATCATCTTCGGGCCGAAGGTCAGGTTCGGGACGAAGTGACCGTCCATGACGTCGACGTGGAACCGGTCGGCGCCCTCCGATTCGCCACGGCGGATCGCGTGGGCCATGTTCGAGTGGTCGGCATCGAGGATGCTCACCGCCACCCGGGCCCGGCCGCCGGCCACGATCAGCCCTCCACGCCGGCCGGTGCCGGCGCATGGCTTCGCTCACCTCGGAGGGCGTGGGCGCTCTCGTCGACCAGGCGGGCTCGCCGCCGGGCCACGGCCGCCGGGGCCGGCTCGCCGGCTCGCTCCGCGGCGAGCTGGCCGCAGGCGGCGCCGATCTCCTGGCCGCGGTTCCGCCGGATCGTGGCGGTGACGCCTGCCTCCGCGAGGGTCGCCGCGAACGCGTCAATCGTTCCCGGATCGGATGCCGACCAGGGGGTGTGGGCCACCGGGTTCATCGGGATCAGGTTGACATGGGCGTGGTCGCCGCGGAGGAGCTCGGCCATCGCCCGGGCGTCGGCCTCCGTGTCGTTGATCCCGGCGATCATCGTCGTCTCGTAGGTCACCCGCCGGCCGGTGGCTGCGGCGTGCTCCCGGGCAGCGGCGACGACCTCCGCGATCGGCCAGCGGCGATTGAGCGGGACGAGGACGTCGCGCAACGCGTCGCGGGCGGCATGGAGCGACACGGCCAGCGTGAACTGGGGTCCGAGCGCCGTGAGGCGGCGGATCCCCGGCACGACCCCCGACGTCGAGACCGTGATGTGCCGGGCCCCGAGCCCGAACCGGTCCGCGTCGTTCAGCGCGTCGACCGCGGCGAGGACGCGATCGAGGTTGAGCAGCGGCTCGCCCATCCCCATGAAGACGACGTTCGTGAGCCGCTTGCCGTCCGCGGCCAGGCGTCGCGCGGCGTGCCGGACCTGGTCGACGATCTCGGCCGTCTCGAGATCCCGGGTGAAGCCGAGCTCGCCGGTCGCGCAGAACGGGCAGCCGACCGCACAGCCGGCCTGGCTCGAGATGCACAGCGTGTGGCGCTCGCGCTGATGGCCGCGCGTCGGGTAGTGCATCAGGACCGACTCGATCAGGGCGCCATCCGACAGCCGGTGGAGGCCCTTCTCGGTCAGGCCGCCGTCGGACAGGCGAGTCTCGGTGTCCTCGACGGTGTCGAAGCGGAAGGCCAGGCCGAGTGCCTCGCGGAGCGGCGCCGGCAGCGTCCGGATGTCGTCGAACGCCGCGACGTCGTCACGCCAGACGGCATCGCCGATCTGGCGGGCCCGATACGCCGGCAGGTCCCGGTCCTCCAGCCACGCGACGAGATCGGCGGGCAGGACCCCGGAGATGCCGGGGCGGGCGTCGCGGAGGGGAGCCGGCGCCGGGGCTCCGGCCGGCAGGGTGGCCATCGGTCGAGTCTACGCGGAGCCGGTCGTCGACCCGGCCGCGGAGCCGCCCGGTCCGGCGTCGCGAACGACCGTCTTGCCGAGGATCGACGGCCGGCCGCGGAGGAACGCCTCGCCGCTCATCGGGCGGCCACCCGCGGGCTGGACCTCGACCAGCACCAGCCGGCCGTCGCCGGTCGCGAGCGCGAGACCCGCGAGGTCGGGCACGATCCGGCCCGGCTCGTCGTCGGCATCCGAGGGCGTCTGGGCGGCGGTGAGGACGACCAGCCGCTGGCCGTCGGCCTCGAGGAAGGTCCCCGGCCACGGCAGGTAGGCCCGCACCTGTCGCTCGAGGAGCCAGGCCGGGGAGGCGGGATCGAGCCGGCCGTCCGCTCGGCGGAGCGGACGGGTCATCGTCGCGCCGTCGGCCGGCTGGGGGGTCGCGTGGATCGAGCCGTCCAGCCAGGGGTCCAGCGAGCGGGCGAGCAGCCCGGAGGCCGCGATCGCGAGGCGGGCCTCGAGGGCCGGCGCAGTCTCGTCCCCGCCGAGGACCGAGTGCTCCAGCGCGATGATCGGCCCGGTGTCGAGGCCGGCGTCCATCCGGATCAGGGTCACGCCGGTCAGCGTGTCGCCCGCGAGGATCGCGCTCGGGATCGGCGTGGCGCCGCGGTGGCGCGGCAAAAGCGACGGGTGGAGGTTCAGCGCCCCGTGGCGACGGTCCAGGAGCTCGGCGGGCACGATCTGGCCGTAGTCGGCGAGCACGACGAGGTCCGGATCGAGACGGAGGATGTCGGCGATCGCGGCGGGCTCACGGAGCCGCTCCGGTGCCTGGACGACGAGGCCCAGCTCGCGGGCCTGCGTCTCGATCGGGGTCGGGGTCTCGATCCCGCGGCGCCCGACCGGACGGGGCGGCGCCGTGACGACGGCGACGAGATCGATCGACGCGTGTGCGGCGAGCCGGCCGAGCGTCGGCTGGGCGAACCGGCCACTGCCGAGGAAGACGGTCCGGACGGGCTCGCGAGCCGGCCCGGCGGTCTCGTCGGCGGCGTCCACGATCGTGAGGTCAGGGGTCCCGGCCGGCGGCCGGGTCACGCGAGCGCCTTCGCCGCCTTGTCCGTGCCGACGTGGTGCCACTCGCCGTCGCCGTCGCCGTGGCCATCGTCTTCATCGCTCTCGGCGCCGAGCGGGATCAGCTCCTCCATCGAGTCGAGATAGTCGATGAAGAGCTTCCCGTCGAGGTGGTCGAGCTCGTGCTGGAGCGCCCGGCCGAGGAGTCCGGATCCGGCGACCTTGACCTTCTTGCCGTGGCGGTTCTGGGCTACGACCCAGACGCGCTCGTTGCGCGTGACGTAGGCGTAGTAGCCCGGGAGCGAGAGGCAGCCCTCCAAGTCGCGGTCCTCGCCGGCCGTCCGGACGATCCGCGGATTGATCAGCTCGTACAGCTGGTCGGCGACCTCGATCACGCACGCCTGGAGCGGCTCGCCGAGCTGTGGCGCGGCGAGGCCGACGCCGGGCGCGTGGCGCATCGTGTCGGTCAGGTCGTCCAGCAGGCCGTGCAGGAAGGCGCCGAAGCTGTCGACCGGCTCCCCCTTCAGGCGGAGGCGTGGGTCACCGAGGAGGACGATCGGGCGGACACTCATGGCGGCAGAGTATAGCGAGGGGTCCCGGCCCGACCGCCCGGCTCGGGCAGGCGGCTCGACCCCGTCGCCGGAGCCGACCCCGGTCAGACGCCGGGCTGGTCGATCGCCTCGCCGCCCTCGGCCGGCGTCTCGTCCGCATCGGCAACGGCCACCGAGCCGCCCGCCGCGGCCTCCGCCCCGGTCGATCCGTGGTCGGCGCCGTTCGCCGGCTCGATGAGCTTGCTCCGCAGCTCGGCCGCCCACTGTCGGGCGCTGACCGCGAGCTTCTCGCTCGCGTCCGCCGTCACGTCTGCGGCGCGGATCGCGAACGGGCCGGCCCGGTCGGCCGCGGCCGCGGCGAGCTCGGCGGCCTTCGCCCCGATCTCGCGGGCGACCGGCGCAGCCTGGGTCGCGACGTTGTCGATCATCCCCTGGAGCTGCCCGATCATCTTCTCGCCGGCGGCCCGGGCGTCGCCGGTGGCGTCCTCGGCCGCTTCGGGGGCCCCCGTGGGCTCCGTCGAGTCGGCGATGGGCTCATTCGATCCGGTCGTCGGATCCTGGTTCTCCGCCATGTTCATGCCCTCCTGCAGGTCGAGGGCATTGTCGCCCGGATCGGCGTGTGATGCCCGCGTCGTCGAAGTGCCGGGGTGTTACAGCAGGCTGTCCGGGTCCACGTCCACGGACCACGGCGGCTCCAGCCCGCCATCCAGCAAAGCCGCCGGGTCGGCGCCGCGGAGGACGAGGTTCCAGCGCCATCGCTCGGCCCGCCGGGCGATGTAGGCCGGGGCCGGCCCGAGGATCGCCGTGTCGCTCCCCCGCTCGGCGGCCCGCTCGCGGAGCCGGGCGGCCATCGCGCCCGCCTCCCGCTCCGCGCCGTCGCGGTCGACGAGGCCGACCGTCAGCTTCACCAGCCTGCCGAACGGCGGCGACCCGAACCGGCGGCGGAGGTCGAGCTCGGCGTCGTAGAAGGTCGAGGCGTCGTCCTCGGCGACGGCCCGGATCGCCGCGTGCTCGGGCTGGTAGGACTGGATGATCGCGAGCCCCGGCCGGTCGCCCCGCCCGGCCCGGCCCGCGGCCTGGGCGAGGAGCTGGTAGGTCCGTTCCGCCGCTCGTTCGTCGGGCAGGTTCAGGGCGACATCCGCGGAGACGACGCCGACGAGCGTCACGTTCGGAATGTCCAGGCCCTTGGTCACGAGGCTCGTCCCGACGAGGACGTCCAGCGCGCCGCCGGCGAACGCGTCGATCAGCCGTTCCGCGGCGCCGCGACGCTCCGCCACGTCGCGATCGAGACGGCCGATCCGCAGGGAGGGGAACCGTCGCCGGACCTCGTCCTCGACCCGCTGGGTCCCGCCGCCGAGGTAGCGGATCCGGGGTGATTGGCAATTCGGGCAGCGCGTTGCGATCGGCGTGGCCCGGCCGCAGTGGTGGCAGCGGAGCGTCGTGCCGGCCTGGTGGTAGACGAGGGGGCGTTCGCAGTCCGGGCAGGTCTGGACGTGGCCGCAGTCCCGGCACAGGACAACCGACGCGGTGCCGCGGCGGTTGATCGTCAGGATCGCCTGGTCGCCGGCCATGCGATCCAGGGCCGCCATCGCCTCGACCAGCCGCACCGACAGGAGACCGCGATTGCCGGCCTTCAGCTCCTCGCGGAGGTCGACGACCTCGACGACCGGCCGCGCGCCGCTCGGGCGGTGCGGGAGGACGACCCGGGCATAGCGTCCCTCGCGGGCCCGGCCGACGGACTCGACCGACGGCGTCGCGCTGCCGAGAACGACCGCGGCGCCGGCGAGATCCGCGAGCGCCATCGCCGTGTCGCGGGCCTGGAGACGGGGCGTCCGGTCCGACTTGTAGGCGGCGTCATGCTCCTCGTCGACCACGACGAGCCCGACGTCCGCCAGTGGAGCCGTCACGGCCAGCCGCGTGCCGACGACGACGTCGACGTCGCCGCTCCGGATCCGCCGCCATTCGTCGGCCCGCTCGCCATCACCGAGCCCCGAGTGGACGAGGGCGACCCGCACGTCGAGGTCGGCCCGGAGCCGGTCCACGAGCGGCAGGGCGAGCACGATCTCCGGGACGACGAGGAGGGCCGGGCGGCCCCGTTCGAGACACGCGACGATCGCGTCGGCGTAGATGGCGGTCTTGCCGCTGCCCGTTACGCCGTCGAGGAGGATCGGGCGCGGGTCGCCCGCCTCGACAGCGGTGCGGATGTGGGCGGCGGCCGCGGCCTGGGCGTCGGTCCAGTCGGAGCCGGCGGGCCGGGTCCCCCGGAGCCCGGGCGGCCGGGCTGCCAGGGGCCGGCGAGGCCGCTCGCGGACCTCGACCTCGACGAGGCCCCGGCGCACCAGCGAGAGGATCGTGGGGCTCCCGTGGCGGTCCCCGAGCGGAGCCGCGGGGACGCCCGGCGAACCCGGCTCGACCGTGGCACGGAGGAGCTCCTCCAGGGCGGCGGCCTGGCGCGGCCCGAGCGGCCGACCCGTGATCTCCCCCGGGGCGGCCGCGACGCGTCGGCCCTCCTCTGTCAGCCGGACCCACCGCTCGTAGCGCGGTCCGACCCCGGCCGAGAGCAGCGTCCAGTCGAGGGTCGCGAGCCCTGCGTCCGCGAGGGCCCGGATCCGCCGGAGCAGGCCCGCCCGGCCCTCGACGGAGACCAGGTCGCGGACCGGCCGCGGCTGTCGCGCCAGCTGGTCGAGCAGGTCGCGGTCCGCGGGCGCCAGGTCGTGCGGCGCGTCCGTCGTCGTCCGCTCGGCGAGCAGCTCCAGCCGCTCGAGGAAG
>DATBPR010000275.1:0-1696 GCA_036561285.1 Candidatus Limnocylindrales bacterium
CCGCGAGCTCCGACGCAGCTCGACGATTCCGATCGTGATGCTGACGGCCCGTGACGACGAGCTCGACAAGCTGCTCGGGCTCGAGCTCGGCGCCGACGATTACCTGACCAAGCCGTTCAGCCCGCGCGAGCTCGTCGCACGCGTTCGGGCGGTCCTGCGCCGCGCCGATCGGGCGCCCGAGGCGGCCGAGACGATCCGGGCCGGCGACGTCGTCCTTGACCTGCCGCGGATGCGTGCCGAGGTGGAGGGGGCGGTCGTCGACCTGACCCCGACCGAGTTCCAGCTCCTGGCCACGATGGCGGCGCGGCCTGGCCGGATCTTCACCCGCGCCCAGCTGCTCGATGCGCTCCACGGCATCGCCTTCGAGACCTACGAGCGGGCCATCGACTCGCACGTCAAGAACCTGCGCCGCAAGGTCGAACCGGACCCGCGCCGGCCGCGCTACATCCTGACCGTCTACGGCGTCGGCTATCGATTCGCCGACGATCGGGCGGCCGACTGATGTCCGAGGGCGACGGCGAGGCTCCGCATCCCACTGATCCCGGCCGACGGCCGCCCCGTCCCGGGCGCCCGGCCACACCACCACCGGGCTGGACGCCGAGCGAATGGGAGTCCGCGCAGGCCGGCTGGGGACGGCTGCGCCGCGGCGACATGCGGACGGCCCGCGAGGAATGGCGTCGCCACCGGATGGAGGAGATGTCCCGCGGCGGGTTCGATCGCCGTCCACCGTGGGCCCGTTGGCGCGGGTTCGGTTGCATCTTCGGCCTGCTCTTCCTGTTCGTGATCGGGTCACTGGTCGCCGGGATGACGCTCGTGGTCTCGCATCTCGGGCCGGTGCCCGGGCTGGTGGCCCTCGCGGTCGTCATCGGGGTGCTGGTCTGGATGGGCCGGACCCTCTTCCTGACCGCCCAGACACTCGACCGACTGGTCGACGCCACGGGCAGGGTCGAGACCGGGGACTACTCGGTCCGGGTCGATGTCCGCCCGCGCTCGACGGGCGGTCTGCGCGTCGTGAGCCAGCTGACCGACGGTTTCGACACGATGATCTCGCGGCTCGAGACCGACGAAGCGCAGCGCCGGACGCTGCTGGCCGACATCAGCCACGAGCTCCGGACGCCCCTGACCGTCGTCCAGGGAAACCTCGAGGCGATCGTCGACGGGGTTTATCCGCCCGACCCGGCCCATCTCGCCGTCATCCTCGATGAGACGCGGGTCCTCGGTCGATTGATCGACGATCTCCGGACCCTCGCCCTGTCCGAGGCGGGGACGCTCGCCCTCCATCCCGAGCCGACCGATCCCGACGTCCTGGTCGGCGATGTCGTGCGCTCGTTCGAGCCGGCCGCGAGCGCCGCGGGCGTGGAGATCACGGCAGCGATCGACGGCGACCTGCCGATCATCGAGGTCGACCCGGTCCGGATCCGCGAAGTGCTGGCGAATCTCGTCGCCAACGCCCTGCGCCACACGCCGAGCGGCGGCCGGGTCACTGTCTCCGGGTCGCGGCTGGACGGCCGCTGGCTGGGCCTCGAGGTCCGCGACACAGGCAGCGGGATCGCCCCGGCGCTGTTGGCGCACGTCTTCGACCGGTTCGCGAAGGGCGACGATTCGGGCGGCTCTGGGCTCGGTCTGGCGATCGCCCGCCAGCTCGTGGTCGCCCACGGCGGCGAGATCAGCGCCGTTTCGCCGACCGGGACACCGC
>DATBPR010000276.1:0-4507 GCA_036561285.1 Candidatus Limnocylindrales bacterium
CGGGCCGCGGCCCAGGATGGCGAAGAGGGCGAGCCCGCCGATGACGACGGCGACGACGACGCCGATGACGACGGCGACAGGGCGTTGCTGCATCAGTCCCCCTCCATCGGGTGGACTACCGAAGGCTGCACCGACGCGGCGAGAACTGATCGTCGCCATGCCGGTTCGTCCGAGTCCGGGGTGCACACTGCGGCTGAAGCCTCGGTCTCGTCAAGGGCGCATCGGGCTCGGCGATCCGTCGAGGTCGGGCTCGAGATCCGCTCGGTCTAGCCCTGGCCCTGACCCTGGATGACCGAGAGGATGTTCCCCGCTGGGTCGCGGAACCAGGCGACGGGGCGGACCCGCGGATCGCGATGGATGCCCTTCGGGTCGGTCTTCGGCATCTCGTACTGCTCGAACCGGACGCCGCGCCCGGTCAGCTCGTCGACGGCCCGGTCGATGTCCGGCACGAGAAAGTTGAGGATCGTGTACACCGCAGGTTCGTGGCCCGGCCGCGGGTAGACGAGGACCTGCGCGCCGCCGGGCAGGCGGAGCTCGAGACCGGTCGGCATGTCGGCGCCGGCTGCGTCGTCGGCGCCAAGCGCTCGATCGGAGACGTCCAGGCCGAGGGTGGTCGAGTAGAACGCGCGGGCCTTCGCCAGGTCGTCGACGGCGAAGCCGCTGAACGCGGCGGTGAAGTTGGGCATGGGTGACCTCCGTCCGGCCGGGCAGCCGGTAGCGGGATTGTCCCGCGTCCGCCGATCACGCGGCCGGCGCGCTCCGCGGACCAAAGGGCCATTGCCGATGTGCGGCGCCAGGTCGCACCATCCGCGAGGCCAACGCCGCTCGCAAGGAGGACCTGGATGCACCGCAGGCCCCTCGTCATCGCCTCTCGGACGATGCTCCTGATGATGCTGATCGCGGCCGTCGCCCTGATCGGCCTCGGCATCTTCACGCTCGCCCGAACCGACGCCCCGGAGGTCGACGGCTGGCTTCACAGCATCTTCGGCCAGGTGTTCGGCGTGATCGCCATCGGGCTGGGGCTCGTCCTCGGTGCCCCTGGGGCCGTCGGGCTGTGGGCGATGGCCGGCGCAACGAAGACCACCGCGGACCCGGCCCTGTCCGAGCTGCCGCGGAAGTCGCTCGCCGGGCTGGGCATCGGGACCGTGATCGTCGCCGCGGTGATCCTCGTCGTCACGGGCAGCGCGGTCGTCCTCCTCAATCTCGCGCTGGTCGCCCTCGTCGCGCTCGCGTCCCTCGGGCTGGCCGGCGCGGTCACGTTCTCGCCGCACCGCGGCCGGGCGATCGTCTCGGGGATCGCCCTCTGCCTGGTCTCGCTCGGGACGCTCCGGCTCCTCGCGGCCGCGTTCCTGCGCTAGCGCTCCGCGACCTCGTCGGTCGTGGCGATCCGGGCGTTCGTGGCGGAGGCGCCGGGCGCCGCGCCGGCCACCGTTCCCGCGCCGCCGGCGTCGTCGGCAGCGGGCCGATGCGTCGGCGACCGGAGCGCCTCGCTCCCGCCGAACCACGAAACCGACGGCGCGACCCAGAAGACGGCCATCTGCTCGAGCCGGTCTGCGTAGGACGCGCGCGCCGCGGCGAACGCCGGCCAGGCCTCGTCCTCCGGCACCAGCCGATAGCCGGCGGCCGCAAGCCGCTCGTACACCGCGTCGAACGACGGCCGGTCGATGGTCGTCGAGCCCGGAGCCCGGTTGCCGAGGTTCGTGATGTCTTCGACGAGATGGTCGCCGAGCGACTTGGCAAGCTCCGCCTGGCCGCGCGGGACGCCGTCGATCGTCGTGAGGACCAGCGTCGCGGTATCGAGGACCGTCCCGAGCGCGCTGATCCACGACAGGTTGTCGTGGCTCGAGCGGAAGTAGCCGAGCAGCGGGTAGGCGACGTGCGAATCGAGGACCTCGACGATCCAGCGCTCCCACTCGCCGAAGAAGAGGGGCAGCCGATCCGTGAGGTCGAACCGGGCGAGGTTCTCGAGGAGCACCACGGCCGAGAGGGGTGAGCCGGCCTTCGCCCCGAGAAGCACGACCGGGGCCTCCCGACGCTGGTAGGACCCGTAGAGCGAGAACAGGAACGTGACGACGAGCGCCACGATCCCGAGGCCGCAGACGGCCGCGGCGACGACGGCGATCCGGGCCAGCGTCCCCGTGGCGACGATGTCGCCATAGCCGATCGTCAGGACCGAGCTCGCCGCGAAGTAGATCGCGGACCCGATGTTCGGAGGCTGTGGCGCCAGCTGGTCGCGGAGACCGAACAGGATCAACCCGAACGCGACGAACAGCGCGACGAGCCAGGCGACCAGGAGCACGACGGTCGCGGCCGGCGCGAACAGCCCGAGCATCCGCTCCGCGGTTGGGCTTCGGTTCGGTCCCGGCCCCGCGAGGGCCCGGACCACGCGCCACGAACCTCGGACGAGATACCGCCCGATCCGGAACCAGCCCGGCGTCGGCCGAGGGACCACGATCGTCTCGAAGACGTCCCAGAGCGTCAGCGCGAGCAGCAGCAGCCCGAGCAGGACGAGGATCAGGTCCATGGCTCAGCCGGTCACGGCCCCCGGAGCCGGGGCGGACGAGGTCGGGGCCATCAGCAGCGTGTATTCCCCGTGGTAGCGCACGTCGAGGCAGTTGTTGAACAGGTTCAGCATGTTGATGTAGCCGATCAGGAAGGTCAGCTCGACGAGCTCGGGGTCGCTGAACCGCTCCTTCAGCTCGGTCGCGAGGGCCGGCGGGATGGCGTTCGAATCCGCCATCGCGGCGCGGGTGTACTCGACCGCGACCCGCTCGCGTGGCGCCAGGGCCGCGGGCTCGCCGACCAGGGCGATCGGATCCTCGTCAGCGACGATGCCGGCGATCCGGACGAGGTCGCAATGGGAGCCGCGGCAGAACTGGCAGTCGTTGCGATCCGAGGCCGCGATGATCACGAGCTCCTTGACCCGCCGCTCCAGCAGCCCGCCCGGATAGACGGCGTGCCCGAACCCGGCAAAGGCCCGAAGGATCTCGGGCCGAAGGCACATCGCCTGGAGCATCTCGACCGGCGGCCGGCCGCGCTCCCAGAGCCCGCGGCTCTCGTCGAAGGACGGATCGTCCTTCACGGCCTCGAAGGCCGACCGGATCTGCTCGCTCGTGACCGTGACGCGCACGCTTCCCTCCTCTCGAGGCGTCCAGCGTAGCGGACCTGCCGCGCCGACCCCCGCGGCCTGCCCTCTCGCCCATCCGCGGGATCGCAGGGCGGGCCGGATCGGCTGGCGGGCGGGCGGATAGGATGGTCCGCCATGACCGCTCGAACGATCGCCGTCGGGGGCGCCAGCTACCCGCTCGTGCTGCCGAACATCCGCGACCCGCGGCTGCACGTCGCAGCGGTGATCATCACGGTCCACGTCCTCGGCCAGGTCGGCCTGCACTTCCGGGTCAGCATCCCCCAGATCCTCGCGGCGATCGTGACCTGCGCGATCATCGAGGTCGCCCTGACGTTCCGGACGAGCCGGGCCTTCGTCTGGCCGGCGAGCGCGATGCTCACCGGCAGCGGCGTCGCCCTGATCCTCCGCGTCATCGGGACGCCGCCGGACCAGCCATGGAACACGGACGACTGGTGGGTCTTCGCGGGCGTCGCGGGCCTGTCCCTCCTGACGAAGTACGTCATCAAGTACCGCGGCTCGCACGTCTTCAACCCGTCGAACATCGGTCTGGTCGTCGCGTTCCTCGTCCTCGGCAGCCAGCGGGTCGAGCCGCTCGACTTCTGGTGGGGCCCGCTCAACGTCTGGCTCGTCGTCGCCTACACGGTGATCATCGGCGGCGGGCTGCTGATCACCCGGCGGCTGAAGCTCCTCGGTCTGGCCGCGGCGTTCTGGCTGACCCTCGTGGCCGGGATCGGCCTGCTGGCGGGCTCTGGCCACTGCATGACCGCGAACTGGGCGTTCAGCCCGGTCTGCGGGGTCGACTTCTGGCGCGTGATCGTGACCTCGCCGGAGGTCCTGATCTTCCTGTTCTTCATGATCACGGATCCGAAGACGGTCCCGGCCGGTCGCGTCGGGCGGATCGTCTTCGGGGTCCTCGTCGCGACCGCGAGCACGATCCTCGTGGCCCCGCAGACGAACGAGTTCGGGACGAAGGTGGCCCTCCTCTCGGGCCTCGTCGCGATGTGCGCGATCCGGCCGATCCTCGAACGGTTCCTGCCCGAGCCGAAGTCCGCCGCGGACGAGCTCCGTGGCTTCGCGACCCGGCTCGCGACCGGCGGCGGCGGAGCCGGCCATGGCGCGGTCCGCGGGGCGGCGCGCGTCGGCCTGGCGCTCGTCCTCGTCCTCGCGATCGGCGTCGGCATCGTGGCGGCCGGGGCGCCGGCCCGGCTGCCGGTCTTCGACACCGCCGCGGTCCTGGACACGGTCCCCCACCAGGTCGACCCGGCGACGTTCCCCGCGATCACGATCGGCCAGGACGTGACGGACTGGAACCATTCCATCGAGGGCCAGAGCGCCCGGGACATCGTGATGACGATGGCCGAGAACCTCGAGATCGAGAAC
>DATBPR010000277.1:0-3420 GCA_036561285.1 Candidatus Limnocylindrales bacterium
TCGCCGAGCTCGACGACCTCCTCGCGGGCCCGGGCGAGGACTGGCCGCTCCTGGATCCCGCCCGGCACCTCCCCGGCGATCTCGCGCCGGCCGCGGCCGAGGCATTCCGGCGCGACCTCGCGGCGGTCGTATCGGAGGAGATCCGTCCCGCGTTCGCCGCCTACCGGGCCTTCCTTGCTGACGAGCTCGCCCCGGTCGCGCGGCCCGACGACCGGCCGGGTCTCGGTTCGATCCCGGGCGGCGACGCGGCCTACGCCCGGCTCGTCCGCGGCCACACGACCCTCGACCTGGGCCCCGAGGCGATCCACCGGATCGGCCTGGAGGAGACCGAGCGGATCGACGGAGAGTTCGCCGAGCTGGGCGATCGCCTCCTCGGGACGAGCGATCGGCACGAGGTGATCAGCAGGCTGCGCTCGGACCCGGCTCTCCATTTCGCCACCTCGGCCGAGGTGTTCGACGTCGCCGAGGCGTCGCTCGCCCGGGCCAATGCGGCGATCCCGGACTGGTTCGGCCGTCTTCCGGCGGCGCCCTGCGTGGTCGTCGAGATGGGCGCCCACGAGGCCCTCCATTCGACGATCGCCTACTACCGCCAGCCGGCCGCGGACGGCAGCCGGCCGGGCAGCTACTACATCAACACCTCGCTCCCCGAGACGCGGCCGCGCTACGAAGCGGAGACCCTCGCCTTCCACGAGGCGGTCCCCGGCCACCACCTCCAGATCGCGATCGCCCAGGAGCTCGAGGGGCTGCCCGCCTTCCGCCGCCTGGCCGGCACGACCGCGTTCGTCGAGGGCTGGGGCCTGTACAGCGAGCGACTATCGGCCGAGATGGGCCTGCTGTCGCGCGACCTCGACCGGTTCGGGATCCTCTCGTTCGATGCCTGGCGCGCGTCCCGGCTCGTCGTCGATACCGGGCTCCATGCGATGGGCTGGACCCGCGACGAGGCCGTCGCGTTCATGGTCGATCACACGGCCCTGGCCGAGAACAACATCGTCAACGAGGTCGACCGGTATCTCGCCCTACCCGGCCAGGCCCTCGCCTACAAGCTCGGCCAGCTCGAGCTGCTCCGCCTGCGCGACCTCGCGCGGAGCCGGCTCGGGCCGGCGTTCGACATCCGTGCGTTCCACGACGTCGTCCTCGGACAGGGCGCCCCGGGCCTGCGGACGCTCGCCGGGGTCGTCGAGGAATGGATCGCCGAGCCGCTCGGCCGGCCGGCGTGAGGGAGATCCGGACCCGCTCCGGCCATCGCGGCCTCCGCCTCGACCCCACCACGCTGGACGAGGCCGGCCTCGCCGCCTGGCGGGAGCTCGCGGATCGGGCGGCCGAGCCGAACCCGTTCTTCCGGCCGGAGTTCCTCCTGGCCAACGCGGTCGAGCGTCACGTTCCCGCGGAGCTGCTGGTCGTCGCCGACGGCGCGCGCTGGCTGGCCTGCCTGGCGGTCACCCATCGCCCAGCGAACCCGCGCTTCCCCCTGCCCGCCCTCGTCGCGCTGACCGACGCGTACTCGTTCTCGGGAACCCCGCTGCTGGATCGCGACGCCGTGGACGTGGCTGCCGACGGCCTGATCGACCTCGTCCGGGCCGAACGGCGCACGCCGGTGCTGGTGATCGGGACGTTCGAGACGGCCGGATCGGTCGGGGCGGCGCTGTCGCGGGCGGCCGCGCGGGCCGGCCTGGCGGTCCGCGAGCACTCGTCGTTCCAACGGGGAGGCTGGGTGCGATCGGCGGAGGCGCACTTTCCGGGCCCGATGTTCACCGCCCACGACCGGCGCCAGATGAACCGGCGGGCGAAGCGGCTGAGCGCCCGGCTCGGGGGCGAGGTGGAGCTCGTGGACCGGACGTCGGACCGCGACGCATATGAGCAGTTCCTGGCCATGGAGAACTCGGGATGGAAGGCGGAGCGAGGAACGGCGCTCGGCAGCTCTCCCGCCGACACCGCGTTCTTCCGGCAGATGTGCGACGGGCTGTCCCGGTCGGGCCAGTTCGAGCTGATCGCCCTCCAGGTCGGCGATCGGGTCGTCGCGATGGAGTCCAGCCTGAGCGACGCCGGGTCGCTCTTCGCCTGGAAGATCGCGTTCGACCCGGACTACGCCGAGTTCTCGCCGGGGACGATCCTCAAATACCGATTGATCGAACGGCTCGAGACCGGGCCCTGGACGCACGGCGACTCCTGCGCCGCGGCGGACAACGTCCACATGAACCGCCTCTGGCCCGACCGGCTGGTGATGCGAACGCTCGTGCTGCCGACGGGCTCGCCGTTCGGGATCCTGCTCCGGCCGTTGATGGCAGCGCGATCCTTCGGTCGCGTGGTCCGCGACCGGATCGCGTGGCGGCGGGCGAGACGGGCCGGGCCGTCGACGTCCCCGCCGGCGGGCGGGTCCGCCCCGGACTGACCGCCGGAACGGACGGGTCGCCGGGCCTCAGCGGCGGGCGACGCGACGCTCGACCCAGCGGACGCCGCGCCGCGGCAGGCTGCCGAGCACTTGCGCGCCACGCGGTTCCAGGCGACGTCGGAGCACGGCGGTCACGTCGTCCGCGGTGACCGGCGGTCCACCCCGGACCTGGGAGAGGAACGCTGCCTCGAAGCTCGCGAACTCGCGGAGGGCGGCCTGATCGAGGCTCACGCCGTATTCGTGGGCGGCGGCCACGAGGAACTGGTCGACGCGCCAGCGCTGGATCAGCGGGCTCAGGGACCGCGCGTCGAGCAACGCGAACACGAAGTCGTACAGCACCCGGGCGACCACGAGACGAAGGGGCAACGGCTCCGTCCACTCCCACTCCTGGTCGATGTACTCGACCGAGTCGCCGACGACATAGCAGTTCCGCCAGTTCGAGTCGAGCCGATCGCCGGGGACCGAGGAGCCGTTCGCCGACCGTCGAAGGTCCTCGAACCAGGCCCGCGACGGCTCGAGCATCCCCGCCAGGTCCAGGTCGCGGGAGCGCATCCGGCGCGTCATCGTGTAGTGGAGCGAGACGCCCTCGTGCCACGGACCGGACCACTCCCGGTGCCGGAGGCTGCCCTCGACGAGCTCGGTCCCGCCGGCGGTCCGGGTCTTGGCGACCGAGACCGCACCGTCTTCGTCGCCGAGGAACCTGGTCACCGTCGCGAACTCCGGACGCCGATCCTGGCTGTACAGGCGTCCCAGGCTGTCGAGCTGCAATCCGGCATCGGTCCCCTTCGTCGCGAGCGCGAGGAACGAGTTGGCCATCGCCGGGACCATCCCGTTGGCCGCCAGCTCCTTCCACGCCAGGCCTTCGTCGAAGAGCGGCCGGCGCCGGCGGTCGCCGTGGTCCACCGACGGGAACGAGCCGATCATCTCCGAGGGGTCGACGCGCGTCAGCATCTCCTCCGTCAGGACGCAGGACGGTGTCTTGTAATCGGGAAAGGGGTAGAGGAACCGGACGGTCTCGAAATGCCGATCCA